>NZ_JARPLC010000043.1:2134-37513 GCF_032350395.1 Limnospira sp. PMC 289.06 | reverse complement strand
GAGATTGATTAAGTTGTGCTTATTGATTAACCCGTCAATAATTAAGTTTTGTTGCTAAGGGATATGCACTAATCGTCCCGTGTGCTAAGACTGAATGGAGTGCATATTGAATGTAACGGTACGACTATCGGGTTAAAGCAATTCCCGCGATAGTAGTCAGGATAAGGGTTTAAGTTAATCGGAGAGGGTGGGATTTGAACCCACGGAACCTTGCGGCTCACTCGATTTCAAGTCGAGCGCGATCGACCACTCTGCCACCTCTCCAAGGGTATCTGATCATTACCCATTATAACACAAATCTGCTGATATTAGCCATCAATTTGTCTTGGTATGCCGATAAATGATATAAGAGATAATTATCATATCTTGATGAAATCAGAACCTTGGCTGAATATCTGGACATCCTAGACCAAACGGCGCGATCGCTAAAATCTCGGGGCGATCGCGTTTCTCCTGACCAGGTGGTTAATGCTTTATTAGAG
Source organism: Limnospira sp. PMC 289.06 (assembly GCF_032350395.1). Taxonomy (NCBI): domain Bacteria; kingdom Bacillati; phylum Cyanobacteriota; class Cyanophyceae; order Oscillatoriales; family Sirenicapillariaceae; genus Limnospira; species Limnospira sp. PMC 289.06. The sequence continues at coordinate 37,031 of NZ_JARPLC010000043.1, read as the reverse complement.
GCGGAAAAGGCGGGTCGCCAAAACCGGAAACCTCACCCCTTCGAGAGTTTGTATGGGTGTTGGCAATTATATTTCATTACCGGAACCAAAAAAACTCGCGCTAAAGCAGGGGTGATTATGGGGGCGGGTCGTTATCTGCCGGGGCTAGTTGGTGTATTATTAAACTATTCCCCAGTTTCGGGGGTGGAAAGCGGCGATCGCCAACCCTTTGAAGCCGGTAGAATCGAAAACCAAATCCAAGTCGGACTAATGACATTAACTGTTAGCGGTCCGGCTAAGTTTTTGGAGAAAAATGATATTCTGGCTTTTGATTTTACCCGCCTAGCGGTGGAAGCGGTGGGGATAAAACTTTATGATAACTATATTCGTGGTGGGAAAACTAGCGAGGAAAATTTTGATCAACGCCTAGTTAAAGACCAGGCTTTTTTTGCCTATTTCCTAATTCGAGAAAACTTGATCGCCGCTAGAGGGCGAGGGGGAGGGTTGGCGCTATGGGTAAAAGTCTGAGGTAGGCTGGTCAATCGGCGGCTAATTTGGGTATAATTTCAGGTTGTTGTGGCTTTTTTTTAATGATGCGCCGATTGATACTTTTTCTAACCGTGGTATTTTGCTGGCTATGGCTAGGGGTAGTATCGCCATATAATTTAGCCTGGGCTGCTACTGAAACCGTAGGGGAAACGGTAGCGGAAATCTCAACTTTATCATTGGATGAACTACTAGAGAGGGCTTTTTCCACTAGCCAAGCGGGACGGTTTCCCGAAGCAGAGAGTTACTGGACTGAAATTATTAATCGTTACCCGGATAACCCGGCTATGTGGAGTAACCGAGGTAATGTCCGAGTTAGCCAAAACCGCCTCACGGAAGCAATAGGGGACTATAACCGGGCTATTGAATTAGCGCCGACGGCGGCGGACGCTTACCTTAACCGGGGAGTGGCTTATGAGGGTTTGGGGCGTTGGTCTGATGCGATCGCTGACTATAATCGGACTTTAGAATTGAGTCCCTCTGATGCGATCGCCTATAATAATCGAGGTAATGCGGAAGCCGGACAGAAAAACTGGGAAGCGGCGATCGCCGACTATTTCCAGGCGGCGGAATTAGACCCTAATTATGCTTTTGCTAGGGCTAACTACGCCCTGGCTTTGTATGAAAGTGGAGAAACTAAAGAAGCTATCCGCAACATCAAAAATCTGATTCGTAAATATCCCAATTTTGCCGATATGCGGGCAGCTTTAACCGCCTGTTTGTGGGATAGTGGTAAAATAGGGGAAGCCGAAAGTAATTGGGTGGCGGCGATTGGATTAGACCCCCGTTATCGAGATATTGATTGGGTAGCTAATATCCGCCGTTGGCCTCCGGCTTTGGTGGAAGCCTTAGACAGATTTTTGAACCTCAAATAAGCGGAAAGTTCCGAGGATTAAGCACCTAACATCTGTAACTGATACAGACTGGCGTAGAGTCCGCCCTGGTTTAATAATTGGTCATGGGAACCGGACTCTATCAGTCTTCCTCGCTGTAAAACTAAAATGCGATCGACATTTTTAATCGTTGATAAACGGTGGGCAATAATAATGGCAGTTTTGCCGACTAACATCCGATCAAGGGCATCCTGAATTAGGGATTCTGTCATCACGTCTAGGTTAGCGGTGGCTTCATCCAAAACTAAGATTTGTGGGTCTCTAATGGCTACCCTCGCAAAAGCTAAAAGCTGTTTTTGACCACTGGAAAGATTAGTGCCTCTTTCCCTCAATTCGGTATCATAACCTTCGGGTAAAGCCTCAATAAACTCAGCTACATTAGTCTTTTCCGCCGCCTGTCGAATTTCGTCGATTGTATAGGTTTCCCCTAGGGTAATATTACTTTTAACATCTCCGGCGAATAGAAACCCATCTTGTAAGATGACCCCCACATGGCGACGTAATTCGGCTTGAGGTAAATCACGGATATCAATGCCATCAATTAAAATGCGACCGCGACTAGGTTCGTATAAACGACATAATAGCCGAATTATAGAACTTTTCCCCGCCCCAGTAGGTCCGACTAGGGCGACTTTTTCGCCTGGATGAATAGTAAAATTAAGGTTGTGGATTACATATTCATCATTTTTGTAGGCAAAATAAACGTTTTCAAATTTGATTTCGCCGATCGCTCCACTATTTTTAGTTGGTAAAACACTGGCTTTTCCGATTTCTGGGTCGCGGATTTCTATGGGTTGGTTCAGAATGTCATTAATCCTTTCCACAGCAGTTAAACCGGCTTGGATAGCGGTAAATTTATCGGCAAATTGTCGGAGGGGGTCAAATAGACGTTGGGCGAATAGTATAAAGGTGGAAAGTATGCCAAAGCTGAGGGTTTGATTTAATACTTGTTGGCCGCCAAACCAGAGGACGGCGGCGATCGCTATTAGGGCAATCCATTCTAAGGTTGCCGAGACAGCCGAATCATAAAAAATGGTTTTATCAACGGCTTTAATATAACGCTGATTGGTGATGCGAAATAACTCGGTATTGTAACGTTCGCGGCGAAATAGTTGGACAACTCCAATACCAATCAAATTTTCTTGCAGTTGTGCGTTGAGGTCGGAGAGTTCCTCCCGTGCTTTATAATTAGCAGTGCGATATTGTTGTTGAAAATAGATAATTATTGCCGTGACCGGGAACATAGATAAAACCAACATTAAAGCCAACTGCCACTGAAGGCTAAACATGGCGATCGCAATTACTAAAATCGAGAATAAATCGCTAACAATGCCAATGGCACCAGTCGAGAATACATCCCCTAAAGCATCGACATCACTGGTGAGACGAGTAATGAGTTTTCCCACAGGAGTCCGGTCAAAAAATCGGACTGCTAAAGAGGTAACATGGTCAAATAAATCGTTACGAATATCTGCGGTCATTTTTTGTCCAACGGTCTGGACGACATATCCTTGGATAGCCTGAAGGGTAAATCTGAGGGAAATTGTCAGCAATAACAGGAAAGCTAAGAGATTTAAGCCCGCTGATAGGGATAATCCTTGTAGAAATTTATAGGTGGGTTCTTGGCGAATTAGTGAAATAGTTTGCCCAATTAAAATGGGTTGAATGGCACTAGAAATAGACAGAGGAATGAGTAAAATAATAGCGATCGCCAACAATTTTTTATGGCGCGAGGCATAGTCTCGCAATCGTAAGAATAGCCGCCAGTCGGTTTCTAGGGTTCTTTGTTTTTCAGAGACAATCATCGGTAATTATAATGGTAGATCAGCAGAAACCAAGTTGACAAGTTAGAAGTTTAAATGATGATTATACCAAAAAATCAGATTTATGGACAATTCCCGGCTGAGATTTTATGGACACAAAAGGCGATCGCTATCTTGTACCTCCATATTAGTCCGCAGATAATCCCCGACCCAATTGCAGGCATATTCCATAGGAGCGAGATTTTTAATTCCCTCTAAATCCCATATAATCAGCGTCCGGTCATCCCCACCAGATACCAAAAAATTACCATCAGCCGTAAATGCTAGACTGATTACCATAGCTTCATGTCCGGGTAAAGTTCGCAGTAACTCCCCTTCAAGATTCCACAATTTCACCTGATTATTAACACCACCAGTGGCGATATTTTGACCGTCTGGACTAAAGGCAACCCTGGTTAATCCACCACTGTTAGCTATAATTGTTCTGACCAAAGTACCATCTAATCTCCACAGTTTAAAAGTATCATCACGACTAGCGGAAGCTATTAAATTTCCTTGAGGATTAATGTCAACTCCCCAAATAACTCCATCTTGATTTAGGGTGTTCACAAGCACACCCTCTGTAGTCCATAATTTGACAGTCTGATCTTCACTAGCAGAGATAAGAGTTTGACCATCTGGGGCAAAAGCTAGTCGCCAAATTCTTTCATTATGAGCCCAAAAACTATTGATCAGTTCTCCCTGAATCGTCCATAATTTAATGGTTTTATCATCCCCAGCGGCAGCCACCATTTGACCATCAGGACTAATAGCAATAGTATAAATTAATGCTTTATGTCCAGTTAATATGGTCAGTAGTTCCGGTGGAGATTTGGTGATATTTGTAATCTGCCAAAGTTGCACTTCATAATTAGCAGAAAGTGCTAAGATATCTGCATCGGGAGTAAAAGCTACAGCGCGACTTGTCTTTCCGGAATTACGAATTATACTTAAAAGCTGACCATCTGTTTTTCTTAAATAGGTGGTATCAGCAGACCCATAAGCAATCAATTGATTATCAGCACTGGTGGCTATATTCCACAGGGTATCATCATGATTATAAAGCGGTTTTAATAAATATGCGTTACGTCGCCATAACTTGACGGTTCCATCATCACTAGCGGAAGCAGCCATCAACCCATTAGCGGTTAATGCCACATCTCTAATGATAGCATTATGTCGTTTTAAGGTTTTCATAAAAGTTCCGTCTGTTTGCCAAATTGTTACTGTATTATTTCTACCACTGGTGGCAATAAATTCACCATTAGCGCTACAATCAACCCCAAGAATTGCATCTTTTTCCTCCAGAGTTCTCACCAAGGTGCCATCTGTTGTCCAGATTTTAGCTGTTTGATCTGTGCTGACAGAGACCAGTAAATTGGTATCATAACAAAAGGCGACATCCCAAATAGCTGCTTCATGTGCTTCTATGGTGTTTAATAATCTGCCATCGATGCTCCAGAATTTCATTAAACCATCAAGGGCGACAGAAGCTACTATTTGACTGTTGTTATCAAAAGCCACATTCCAAACACTGGTTGTATGTCCTGTCAAAGTTGTTAATAATGTGCCGTCTAGTCGCCATAATTTGACAGTGCGATCGCCACTAGAAGAAGCGATAATTTCACCATTGGGGCTAAAATCTATTCCCCAAACCGGAGCATCATGGGCTTGTATATTTTGCAATAATTCACCATTGACATTCCACAGTTTTACCGTACCATCTAAACTACCAGAAACCACCAAATTACCGTCAAGACTGAAAGCCACACGATGGACAGTTGCCGAATGTGGGAGGGTATTAATTAAGGTTCCATCTTGCCGCCAAATTTTCACAGTTTTATCATTACTAGCCGTAGCAATTAACTGACCATCACCGCTAATATCTAAACTTAAAACCGAGCCGTTATGACCAATTAACCTATTAAATTCATTGGTGTAATAAATGGCATTATTTAAAGCCAATGTTACTTGGTATTTAGTTTGGCTATCAACTGTCCATAAACTCTCTAGGCGACGTTGAGCCTTAATGGCATCCACCATAGCATCTAACTGGTTATGGGAGGCTAATAAGCCATGAGAAGAAGATGCTAAGGCTCCGATTTCACTAATCCGCATTTGTTGATTTTGTCGCCATACCAAGATACCCAACCCAGAGTAAATAGTCAAAGCTACGGTAGCTATTATTAACAGTAACCGCTGCAATTGTGCCAGTTTTTTTTCTTGAGCAAGTCGTTTCTCAATTTCTTTGATTTTGGCAGCTTCTAAATAGGTTTTTATTTGGCGTTCTTCCAGTTCTTGACTGGTGGCTAAAAATTGATAATCTAAGTCACTTAAACTGCGGTCATTTGCCCAAACTTTAGCATCTATTAACGCTTGTCCAGTTAGTAATCGAGATACATCATTTTTGTAGGATTTAACCCAAGCATCTAAAGCCTGGGAATAGGGGCGAATATTTGATAGCTCCTGGATGGCCCAAGCCAGATTAAATATAGTCTCATAAATGGGATTTTTGATGGTCAAAATTCCTTGGTTTTTAAAGACTAAACCAGATAAAACTAACTCTGATTGTTCGGGACTATTATCAAATTCTACGGGGATTTTATCGAGCAATTTCTGATAAATACCTAGCATTTTAGGCATGATATCTACCCTATACTTGATTCGGTTTAAGATAGTCATTAAATGCTCTGGCTGGTCTTGTTCTTGCCATTTATAGATAATTTTACTGCTAATAACTTCATCGACAAACTGGCTTTCTTCCCCCGGCGTTATCAACTGGGGCGCATCATTGGCTCCGAGGTTGATTTGATTAATTAAATCACAGGTTTTTTGAGTTAGAAACGGCTGGCCATTAGTCCAAAATAAAATGCGTTCAATAACTGCTATTTTGTCGCACCCTGTGATATTTAATCCTTGGGCTAATATCTGTGCTTCTAAGATGGTAAAACCTGTTAAATCTATGGGTTTACCAATATTAAAAGGTGTCCGAGTGCGGTCTTGAATTAAATCGGAGGGTGTGGCGACTCCAAAAATGGCAAAAGTGAGGCGGTTATATTGGGGATTACTGGCTCTATTATTATACAAAAAACGTATGAGTGCCCAAAAATCATCTGAGGGGAAATCCAGGCTTAACATACTATCAATCTCGTCTATAAAAATCACCAGATTTTGGTCAGATATTTCTGGCAATAATACATCATCAATAAAATAACCAAGTTTCTGCACTGGGGAAAGGTTTTCTTGCTTTTCCCACCAGGCTTTAAATGGGAATTTTGGCCATAATTTAAATCCTCTGAGTAATTCAACAACAATGCCTTTATACCACTGAGCAGAGCTAATCTGGTCTTGACCGACTAGGGTTAAGTCAATACTAGAACATCGCAATCCCTCTAATTCTAAGCGGTATCTAGTGTGAGCCAATAATGAGGATTTCCCCATTTGACGAGAGTTAAGAACATAACAAAATTTTCCGGCTTTCAAGTGTTGATAAAGTTCTCGGTCGGCTTGTCTTTCGACATAACTAGGAGCATTACGATCTAAGCTACCACCAACTTGATACATAATCAAAAATTCTCAGTCATTTTTCTATAGGGACTCTCCGCCATTGACAGTCTCGCAACCACAGACGAATGGCGCGGGCGATCGCACTTTGGCTACTATCCCAAGGCTGGGGTAAAATCCTATAACCCGGATAAGGATCTGATTTAGATAACATTTTCACTAATTCCCACCCGTTAGGAGTTGAACGCATGAATAGCCAATGATAGCGTTGAATCACGAGCATTCTATTATTAGCATACAACCTTTCACGGGTAACAATGAAGCCCAAAGAAATATCATCACCAGTGGGTAAATCGGTGGGTAAATGCTCAGAAACTGGGACAGTTTCTGGGGGTAAATTGGTAGCTAAAATCACAGAAGTAGGGAGATCCTGTAAATGGTTAATAGGTGGCGATCGCATAATCACACGGTTAGCATAGGCGGGTAAATCCACCACCAACTCAGCCAGTAACTTGTTTAATTCGAGGGGACATTGAGGATTTGGGGATATAATTTGTTGGACAGGCAAAATTATAGGAGTCTGTTGTTGTCCATCAGACACCCTGACTCCCACCATTAGTCCCAGAGCCCCAAAACTAGCCACCAGTTGGCTCAAAACTGGCACAGCGGTATAATCAACCATTAAGAATTTGGTAAGGTGCGGATATCTCCCCTATATTGGGGAAGTCCGTACTTTTGATTAGCTGTAGCAGTTATGCTAGAGGCGTTAAAGTAGTAGATATATCGACTGGATAAGCGATCGCAGGTACAGATAGAATTGATGCTAACCTCGATCAAACTCCAGTCCCCAGCAGACATTAGGATCATTTATGTTGAAAAATTTGTTGTCAATTGTTAAACCGTTTTTTAAACCACTAATAGCGATCGCCCTCATTCTCACCCTAGGATTTAGCCATGCTGACAACGCCCTAGCAGCCAGAAGTGGCGGTCGGATCGGCGGTGGTTCATTCCGCGCTCCCAGTCGCACATTAGCCCCCGGTCCCAGAACCGCCCCAGGGGGTGGATATTACGGCGGCGGTGGGTTTGGATTTCCATTTTTACTTCCCTTCTTTGGTTTTGGCGGTTTCGGAGGACTATTTTCTATCCTGATTTTCGTCGCCATTGCCAATTTTATCGTGAGAAGTTTCCGCGCTGTCGGTGAAGGAGTCCAAGAAGCCGAATATAATAACCCCACAGTTTCCGTGGCTGAGGTCCAGGTAGGTTTATTAGCTGAGGGTCGCTACCTCCAACAGGACCTCGATCGCCTCGCCGCCACTGCTGACACCGGAACCCCAGAAGGTCGCGCCCAAGTCCTTCAGGAAGCGACTTTAGCCCTGCTACGTCACCCAGAATATTGGGTCTATGGTGCGAGTGAGGCGACCCGGATGCGTTTAAATTCCGCCGAAGCGAAATTTAATCAGTTGGCGATCGCAGAACGTAGTAAGTTTACCGAAGAAACTCTCTCAAACGTCAATAATCAGCGCATTTCTGCTACTGATGACAATGGAGCGATCGTCAGTCAAGATGCTACCGAAGACCCAGGGGAATATATTATTGTCACCCTAGTTGTGGGCGTTTTGGGTCAGCTTGAATTACCCAAAATTGAAAGTTCCCAGGATGTCAGACAGGCGATCAGTCGTTTAGGTTCCATTGGTAGTGAACAGCTATTGGCGATCGAAGTTCTTTGGACTCCCCAAGCCAGTGGCGATACCCTTAGCACTGATGATATTTTGGCTTACTATCCTAATCTCAGACTGGTTTAGGCTGTCGTCCGGTGCGTCAAATCATCACCCGGCTGGTGTGGAGTTGACGCACCTATTTAATCCCATTTAATCCTGTGGCTGGTTCGATCGCCAATTATGTTTGACGACTTGCCTTTCTCTAGCGATGGCTAACGAGTCGTCTGGCACGTCATTAGTAATCACAGACCCTGCTGCTACTGTCACATCATTTCCGAGGGTTACAGGGGCAACTATCACGCTGTTAGAGCCGGTTTTAGTGCGATCGCCTATGGTAGTGTGATGTTTCTTAAATCCATCATAATTAGCCGTAATAGTTCCCGCCCCGATATTGACTTTTTCCCCTAGGGTAGCATCCCCAATATAGGATAAATGGGCAATATTAGTTTTCGGTCCAACTTCCGCATTTTTCAACTCCACAAAGTTGCCAATTCTGCACCCCTCAGCGATGTTAGCATGACCTCGTAAATGGGCGTAGGGACCGATACGGGTATTAGAGGCGATCGTGCTATCAGAAATCACCGAATATAAAACCCTCACATTTTCCCCGATTTCGCTATTCTCGATTAAAGTTCCCGGTCCGATACGACTTCCCGACTTAATTAGAGTTTTTCCTCGCAGGTGAGTTTGTGGTTCAATAATCACATCTGGTTCTAATTGCACCGTATCATCAATAGTAATACTATCAGGGTCTATCAAAGTTACACCCGCATCCATCCACCCTTCTTTAATCCATTCTTGAAGCACCTCATGGGCGGCGGCTAAATGGCGGCGATTATTGATACCCATAATTTCCCGGAAATCTTCCACATCAACCGCCATTACTTGGTCGAGGTCATGCACAGTATCAGTTAAATAATATTCCTGTTGGTCGTTGTCTGCTTTTAAATGGGGCAGAATTTTAGCTAAAGCCTGCCAATTAAAACAATAAATCCCGGCATTGATGCGATGATTTTGCTTTTGCGCTTCGGTGCAATCGCGATGTTCGACAATTTCTTTAACCAGGTTTTTGCTATCACAAAAAACTCGACCGTATCCCGTGGGATTGGGCAAATTCGCCGTTACAATAGTGGCAGCATTTCCCTCTTGTTTATGAATAGTCATCAACCGTTGTAGCGTTTGGGGTCTCAGTAGTGGCACATCCCCATTAAGAACCAGTAAATCCCCAGTAAAATCCTGTAAATAGGGTAAAACCTGTTGGATAGCGTGACCAGTACCTAACTGTTGTTTCTGTTCGACAAATTCTAAGCCTGCGTCCGCATATTTCGCCATCAGAGAAGTCTGGACTTGATCGCCGCCATAACCGACAATCACCAGCTTTCGTAAGGGTTGTAAGTCTCGGGCGCTTTCTAAAACCCATTCGACAAGCGATCGCCCTCCCAACTCATGTAAGACCTTGGGAAGGTCAGATTTCATGCGGGTTCCTCGTCCTGCTGCTAGAATTGCTACTGCTACCATCGGTTTTAATACTTATAGGGTCTTTAAATTTGCCCCGGACTCAAAATTACTGGTTGTCTATAGTAGCCGAAATCCAGCGTTTTTTCCAGTGGCTACTAGGTTCTAAGGGCGATCCGGCTTGTTCGGTTTGGCGGCGCTCTATAATTGATTGGTGGCGATCGCCCAAATTCGGGTCACGATAGGGGATAGCCGCGCGGGTGTTAAGCTGTTCCAGTTCCTTTTCGCTTAGAGGTGGTAAACCTACCCCGTCCCAACTGGCGATCGTTCCTGGGGCGCGGCGACCAAAGGGGGTACTAGAAGCGATCGCTAATCCTGCCATCATTAAAGCAGTTCGCACCGCCGCCGCACAGGAATAAGTGGCTAAACGTCCGTCAGGTTTTAGACATTGAGCCACCATAGCCAAAAATTCCACCGTCCACAGTCCCGGACAGGTGGGGGGAGAAAAGGGGTCAAGACAAATAGCATCAGCCTGAAAACCGGAATCATAGACCTGTTTTAACATCTGTCTAGCATCACCAATTAGCAGTGTGGCTTGGAGGTTATGGGATGTTACCTGTAATTGAGTCCCCAGAGTCTTGAGATATTCGGGAATAGGAAGCGGATAATCATTTAATAAACCTTGGGCGATCGCCCTTTGGGGGACTCCCTGATCTAATTCTAATCCGATGATTTCAACTTGACAATGAGGGTTAACTTCCCAAATAGCAGCTAAAGCCGCTGCTGTGTTATATCCCAAACCATAGCAAATATCCAAGATTGTCAGACTGGGTGCTGTAGCTTTAGCCGCTAAATTCAGGGGTTCGACAAATTTACTTTTTGCCTCTCCCTTCGCGCCAAAACGACTATGGAAAGCCTCCCCAAATTCTGGGGAAAAAAATGTAAAAGAACCATCCTCGGTAGGCTGTAGGGGTAAATCCTGCGGTGCCGACATCATGTTTAACCGTTGGGTATCTCTGGTAATCATATCTTGAATCTGGGGAGATTTATAGCAAATTTACAGGCGGGGAAGCCTGTAATCAGATTAGTGCAACTTTTCCCACTATTTAGAAGTAGACTGACGCAAAATTGGCGATAGGTCAAAATCGGGGACGGCGTAAGTATCTGGACCGCCATAACTACCGACAAAAATAACTAACGCTGTCAGTAACAAAAACAAAAACCCAACCGATCCCAACCCTTGAGACTCATAATCGTAGTCGTATCGATAACGAGGGTCAGAGTTAAGATCCACGTGAATATGGATATTTTTTCCTTCGATTTCGGTGCGATCGTAGCGAATTCTATCACGGTTTGAACGTCTCATGGTAACTTCTCCCTGGTGGTCAACTGTTAGTCTATTGCAGCCACCAGGACAGCCATTCAGGATAAAACCAAAATAGCAGAAGTTAGGATCGAGTTAAATTCAACTAGCCGACATATCCAATTTGACCAACGAACCTGATTCATTGGTACGATAAACCAATTCATTTGCGCCGTCCGTTACTTTCACCTCCCACCCAGGGACAATCGCTAAAGTACAAAAAGCACCATCTTCCGGTAATCCCAGACAACCATCAGGCCATAATGCTGGTTGAGCCTCCATGATTCTCAATTCAGAATCTGGTAACATGAACTGTTGGGATGCTGCCGCCAAAACACCTTGGACAACTTCGAGACCAATAACAGTTAACATACCTCCCTCATCCAGTCCAATCAAATCAGCATCAGAACCGGGAACCACTACTTCTTCTAAAAAGATAACTGCTTCGGGAAAGTCTGGCGGTTGTAAAAAGGTGATGAAGTCTATACCTGTTTCCAGGTTAAATTCTACCCCCAAATCCAATCCATCAGGTTCGTTAAAGTTGCCAGTTTGCAAAATGGTAGTGGTGGTAGTGTCAAAGTTGAAATTCAATTCACTGGTGGGAGGAAGCGGAAAATCGTAGTCAAAACTTTGTATGGGGTTCCCATCAGGGTCAAAGAAGGTTATTTGTAGGTCACTGAGTTGATCACGGGTAACTATGGTTCCCTCAAAACGCCTATCATAACTAAATTCTCCGATGGCGGTATAGCCGAAAATTCCTTGCCAGAATAAGGGATAGGTAATCAAGTCCTCGCTGAGAGGGGACGAAGCAAATACAAAGTTATCTGCTGTTAACTCAGCCGCTGTTTTTCCTAATACTATGGTCAGGGGTACGCCATCTAAACTAATGACTATATCAGGGTTAACTTCAGTGAGTGTCAGCCGTTCAAAACTGAGAGTAGGATCATCTAAACCAATGACATCAACTCCGGGTTCAAAATCAGTAATTACACTGGGATTAATGGGGAAATTGCCGTTATTTAAAATCCAAAACTGGTCAGAACCTGGGCCACCTGTCAGAGTGTCGCCATCAATTCCAGCAAATAATTGATCATCCCCCAAGTCTCCAAACAGTTGGCTACGAATGCCACCAATTAATACATCGTCTCCTTGACCGCCAAATAATTGGTTATTGCTGCCAGTTGATGCGTCTAGGATATCAGAACCTAACCCACCATACAGAATATCATTATTGCCTGCTAATAAGACATCATTTCCGTCTAATCCGTAGATCTGATTATTGCCACCGCCAACACTGCCATCAATTGTATCATTAGCTACAGTGCCAAATTGGATGGTATTATTTAAGCCTTCCAGACTGATATTCAGACCTGGCTGTGATGACATCAAGGCTTCCAGTCCTAATTCTGATGGAGTCATGATAATTCTTGGATAATTCAACAGTTGTCGCCGTCAGGCTATCATGGACTTCCTGAAATCGTCAAAGTTCTGATAATTATATAGTTAAGTATTCCGGCTATCAGTCACCAAAAATCCCCCACCAAAAGGCGGAGGATTAAGCGGTTTAGGTAATAGGGTTGATATTAGGCGTCGCTTTCAATATGGATGAACAGCAAACCCATCAAAACTGCAGGCATCAACCAGCAAACAACAGGAATCAAAATCCAAGGCAGGAAGGAAGCAGCGTAATCACCAGTCATGCTATAGGTCTCCTAATTTCAAAAGTTCAGGTTAATTTTTTACAAAAAAACCGACAGACTGATATTTGTGTGAAAATTCAGTCAGAATCGTGCTGATTAATTATTGACAAAACCTCTAAAGATTGCGTCAACAACAGCAAAGTTTTCTAACAAGAAAAATGCCAAAAATGCACTTCCCATACCGCCGATGAAAAATCCACCAGCGAATTGGCTCCAACCGGCGGCGCTTTGCAGGGAATCACCTTCTTCGGATTTATCCCCTTGGAAAGTTACCAAACCGTAAGCGGCTAAACAGGCTGTGGCAATCAGTAACATAGCCAAGCCACAAATCAGGCCATTGAGGTTGGCGAACTCAGTGCCGCGTTGGGTTCCAAATTTAACCCAGGGACCACCGATAAAGTAACCGTGAGCCATACCGATTTCTAAGCCTCGCAGAAGAGGAGACAGACCGGGACGGTAGGCGGGAAGGTTGCCGATAAAGGTGCGGGTGAAGGCGGAATCACTAATGGGGGTGGATAGATGACCTACAAAGGGATCGCCGTTGTAGGCTTGAATCAACCCTTGATCCGTTGCTTGAGGCATACTGATTTTTCTCCTGTTCGCTTAAAATCTTGAGTTCAGGTGTTAAGCTCATATTTTAAGCAGCCCTGTGCAAACTATCGACAAAAATTGGAGTTAGCGTTAAAAAAGTTCACATATAATCCTAAAAGTTCATAAATTTTTACGTTTTCTGGCCCGATACCACTGGGAGAGGGTGGGGCTGGGAATACGGAGAAGGTAACCGATAATGACGATTTGGTTAATTAGGGTGGTTTGCAGGATACCTAGTTTTTCCCAGCGCCTGGCTGAGGTGATGACTGGGACTGGGGCGATCGCAATTTTGCCCCGTTTCTGTAGTTGCCGCACCAGTGCAAAGTCTTCCATAATTGGTAAATCGGGAAAACCGCCAATATCCCTAAAGGTTTGGGTTTTCATAAATAAGGCTTGGTCGCCGTAGGGGAGTTGACAATAATGCGATCGCATTTTTACCCCGAATTCCACCCAACGCAGTGGTAACATGGGGGCGGCGATTTCCAGTTCAAAGGCTCCCGCGATAATCTCAGGTTGACGGAGAATTTGCTCTATCCAATGGTTAAAAGCGTCGGGAAGCTGGGTGTCACCGTGCAAGAAGAGGATAGTATCTCCGGTGGCGATCGCGGCTCCTGCGTTCATTTGTCGGGCTTTCCCGGCTGCTGTGGTGATGACTTGGACGCTGAAAGATTGGGCGATGGTCACGGTTTCATCCTGACTGCCACCATCAACTACAATTACTTCAATGCCTTTGATACCCTGCAATTTCTTGAGGGTAGGGGGAAGGGTTGGCGCTTCATTGAGGACGGGGATAATAATTGATATTTGGGGAATGTTGGCAATATGGCGATCGCTATGGGGTTGGGTCAATCTAGCAGTTCCTGGCTCGAAAATAGTCATCTGTTTCTAATTACTGTTGCCACTATATATTAACTGCGAAACAGACGGGTATACTGGATTTCGTGAGCCATGCTTGCTAATCCTAATCCCCAACTACAGCTAACTAAATCATCATCGTTTAACATCAGTATTTGCTGGCTAATTTCGGTGAGAGTTGGGGAAAGTTGCCAGAGCAGTTTTTGTCCTATGGTTTGACCTAATGGAATGAGTTTGACTCCGGCACCGATGATATGGGTAGCCCAACTATGCAGATATCCCAGTAGGGCTGTTTGGGGTTCTATCTGGCTATGGGCGGCGGTAATTCCGAAGGCGATCGCATAATTACAAGGCTTATCAATAGCTGATTTTATATATTGAAAATAATCATGATCGCCATCATTTGCCTGGTAGATTTCCCCCATTAATGCCAAAAGAGAGTTACCCATCTGCCAGCTTTGCAGACGCAATTCTGATGTTTCTTTACTGGCACTTAGCCAACTATTCCAATAACATATACTGGCTACATCTTGATTGATAAAACTCTGAAAGGCTCTCATCATTAAGGCGGCTTCCAGACGAATCGCGCCATAATTGAGGTCTTGAATTAACCAGTGATTCAGGTCTTCGGCGTTGGCGATCGCTCCGGTTTCTACCAGAGTTTCTAATCCATCAGAATAGCTATAAGCACCCAAAGGCAACGCCGGACTAGATAGCTGTAATAATGGTAAAATCAAAGCCTATCTCTTCCCTCCCCTCTGTTATTTAACCAATTAATGATCATGTCCATGGTAGGCTCCCTTGTCGGGGTAAAACGGGGCGATTTCCTGGGTAACATGGCATCCTAACTTAACCAGTAAATCAGCTAAAACTCCATCAGGTTCCAGGCGCAAATACTGGCTGGTAATTTCTAGGGGAACATGACGATTGCCCAAATGATAGGCGGCGCGAATGAGATCTAAATTAGTCGGGGCTGTAACTGTGATGACGGGTTCTGGTTGGGCGACAATAGCTAAAACTTTGTCCCCAGTTTCGGAAATTAGGCGATCGCCCTCGGAGATATTCACACCACGATCCAAACATAAAGTAATGCGATCGCCGCCAGGGATATCAATATGTTGTCTAGTCTTAGTGCGTTGTTCCGCTGTTAGGGCGATCGTCCAGTCCGGTATGCGATCGAGATCCGGCGCTAATTTTTGAGTAAAAACCAACATGATCGTCACCACCAAGTAATTTCGGACTAGGGGAGGCCAGTCCCCCTTTTTAATCAGGGGGATAGACTTTCCCAACCCGTGCTAAAGCAAACCGATAAAATGCAAAGGCCCCTGACCAGTAATCAATTCGACAATCACAGCCACAATTCCAATCATAGCCAAGCGACCATTCCAGACTTCCGCTGCTGTGGTCATACCCCATTCCCAACGTTCCTGGGGATACATCTTAACCCGTTTGCTGGGGCGCACCACTTCCGAGAAATGAACACTAGGGCTTTCCAAAGCCTCAACCACCATATCAGCCAAATCATTAATAAAAACCGGATGAGTGTTCAAAGCCGGAACCCGGTAAAAATTCTTAATCCCGGACTCTTCGGCTAATTCCCGATACTCCATATCAATTTCTTGGAGAGTTTCGATATGTTCGGAGACAAAACTAATCGGAACAACCAATAAATCCTCGACCCCTTGCTGTGCTAATTCAGGGATAGCCTCTTCGGTGTAAGGTTTTAGCCATTCCACCGGACCAACGCGGCTTTGATAAGCCAGGGTGTGGGGGTTTGGGCGGTTGAGAGTTTTCATAATCAACTCAGTACACCCTTCAATTTCTGCCTGATAGGGGTCTCCGGCTTCCTCAACATATTTAAGGGGGACTCCGTGGGCACTAAAGAAAATATGGACCTGATCCGGGTTGGGACAGTGATCAAGTTCCTGGGCGATGAGTTGCGCCATAGCTTGTAAATATCCCGATCGCTGATACCAGGAGGGAACCACTGTATAATCAATTTTTTGTAGTTCCGGGTCATCTTCCCAAATCCTCTCGAGCAGTCTAAAACTAGAACCACTGGTGCTAATGGAAAATTGCGGATATAGGGGGAGAATCACTAATTCATCAATGCGATCGCGCTTAATTTTCGCCAATGCTTCCTCGGTAAAGGGATGCCAGTAGCGCATTCCCACATATACCTGAGCATTATTACCTTTTTCCCCAAGTTTTTCTTCCAGGGCGACCGCCTGTTCCTCGGTAATCCTTCGCAGTGGAGACCCACCCCCAATTTCTTTATAATTTTCCTGGGATTTTGTGTGGCGCATGGTGGCAATCATCCAGGCTAGAGGTTTTTGTAGCCAAGTAAATGGCAGCCGGATAATTTCTGGATCGGAAAATAGATTGTACAGAAAGGGGCGGACATCCTCTAATTGTTCAGGTCCGCCTAGATTCAATAGTAAGACTCCAACTCTTCCCATGGCGCTTAACAGGTTCCCAGACTCTAATTTTTGTTACCCATTTTAACAAAATATTCTATCAATAGGATCAAAGTCTATAGCATAAGTTAAGGATTTTTGATTGATGGCAACATTTTTGAGACCGTTAAGTTATCGCTATCAGTGGCTGTATGATGGGATTTCCGCCGTGGCTGCTTTGGCTGTAGGTGGTGAAGGTCGGTTCCGCCGCCTTCCCCTAGAGGGTTTGTCTATCACCCCAGAAACACGGGTTTTAGATTTATGTTGTGGCAGCGGACAGGCCACAAGGATTATCGCACAATACTCGCAACAAGTCACGGGCTTGGACGCATCAAGGCGATCGCTTTCTAGGGCCAGGGCTAATGTCCCCACCGCTGAGTATGTGGAAGCCTTTGCCGAAAATATGCCTTTTGATGACTGTAGTTTTGATTTAGTCCATACTAGCGCCGCCCTCCATGAGATGGCCCCCGACCAGTTACAACAAATTTTAAGGGAGGTTTACCGGGTACTCAAGCCAGGGGGTATATTTACTCTGGTGGATTTCCATAAACCCACTAATCCTATATTTTGGCCGGGTGTGGCGATGTTTCTATGGTTGTTTGAAACCGAAACCGCTTGGGAGTTAATTGATACCGACTTACAAGGCTTACTGGCTTCTATGGGGTTTCAAGTGGCTCTTTCCTCACCCATGGCAGACCGGACGGCTTTTCGTCTCTATGCTGGGGGGAGTTTACAAGTTATTCAGGCGCTCAAGCCTAGTTGACTGACAGAAGTTTAAGTTTTTGGAGCAATTTTTAACAAATATGTGGAAATATTAAGGATTGCTACATTCTGAGGCAGTTGCGAAAATTTTGTGATAAAAACTTGGACTTAAAGATAGTAAAATTTGTCGATTCTGCTGAAGTTTAAACCTTAGATTAGGAGAAGTCCATTGATTTACTCAACTTTAATTGCAGCGGCTCCCACGACTTTACCCTGGAGTCCCAATGTTGCGATTGTGATGATTGTTTGTAATGTTTTGGCGATCGCTATTGGTAAATTCACCATTAAACAACAAAACGTAGGCGCACCTACCCCCATTGCTGGTATGAGTGCTGGTGCTGTAGTTGGGAGTGCTTGCTTAGGTCATATCCTGGGTGCTGGTGTAATTCTGGGACTGGCTAACGTCGGTGGACTTTAAAAGTTAGATTTGGCACTGATTGTCAAGGGTTTTTATACCTTCTTTCCTCAGTCTAATTTAGACTAGGAAAGGAGGTTTTATTTATATGATGTGATGTGATTTTAACTATGATAATCTCCCCCGGAACCATAGCACCAAGCATCAACCCAGCGATGAATATAATACTGTTGTTGAGCAGATAATTTTTGAGTGAGAGGGTTCAGAGATTTTCCCATGGGGTACAGTAGACTATAGCTGGCTAAATTCAAATAGTGAATAGTCCAATCAACTAAATTTCCTAACCCCACCTGTGGAATCACTTTCAAGACAATAGCAGGGTGTAGAATTCCGGTAGTAAATAGAGTTTTAGCTAAGGCGGGAAATTGAATAACATCTTGTAAAAAAGGTTTAAGCACTGGTTCCCCCAAACGTTCCATATCCTGAAATACGGCGGCGAGAAGTTGATTAATACTGTGACTATTGATGGTTTTATCTATGGGGACACTCATAGATTTTTGAAATAACCAAGTCACCGACAAACTGGGTTGATAGGGTTGTAACAGAGCCAGAGATTTACTATCCAAAATATTAGCTGTCAAGGCTTCATCAATACCGTTAGTTAAGCGATTAAGATGGCGTACCATTGCGCCAAAACCACCAAAACTTAAAGGGGACTGGCTACCGCTACTATCACCAATGGGGATAATGCAATTCCAGGGAGTGACTAGGGGACTCTGGCGATAACAGGGGAAAAAACCAAATAAGGCTCGTTTAAAATTTAACTGGGATAATTCCACATTTTGATATTGAGGAAGTAGGGTTAAATAATCCTCAAAAAAGGCTGTTAAACTGGGTCGGGCTGGGTGTGCATCAAGATAACTAAACATATAGGTAGTGCGTCCGTCTCGGGCTGGGAAAGCCTCCCAAAAATACTGACATTGATTTTGCACAGGAGTAAAAGAAGCGAATATATCTCCGGTTTGATTATCAGGATATCCGGTGGCGCAAGTCCCCACCACTAAACAAACAGCATCAGGAGTTTTTCCCTGTCTGGCTTGTTTGATAATGGGGGAAAAGTGACCCATTGCATCGAGTAATAGTCGGCTGGTTAAAGTTTGATTTAGTCCGGTTTCTACGGTGACTCCATTGGGGTGAATGGTGGCGGCTTGGTAGGGGGTGTTTTCTAAGAGTTGACCCCCAGCTTCTAAAAACCGGGTTTTGATGATGTCTAGCAAATAAACTGGGTCAACACCAATATTAAGAACATCTCTAACCCAGATATCGGGAATGTCGGGAAAGCTAATTCTAGCGGGGTTATATTCGGTGGCGATCGCTTTTTCTAATTCTTCTGGAGAGAGTAAATTGAGCTTCTCAAATACCTGAAGTTCATGGCGGGAAATATTCCATTCTTGTTCTCGTCCCCTCAACTTTCCGCGCTCACAGACGGCGACGCGCCATCCTTTTTTGGCTAAGGTCGCACCGATAATAATTCCTAATGTTCCCCCACAGACTATGACATCATAATCAATTTGGTTTAGGGGTTGATCGGTTTCTTTGACGGTTTCTGGTATGGGTAGGCTATGGTTTTTGATGGCCTCCCAAAGGCGATCGGCGTTTTGTAGTCCGGTGAGAGGGTTTCCCGGAATTTGCGAAAGAATTTGTTGAGTCAGAGACATGGCGTTTCAAAGTTATCCGACAGTTTAATTATAGACTGAGAAGAATTACGAATAAAACTCCCACTTTCATGGCGATCGCATCAAGGGTTACGACCGACCCATAGGAGAGCAAATTTCGCAATTTTAAACTATGAATAAACTGGGACATTATTAAATTTTCAAATAGGTTTTATCAAATATAACACAAATCCCAGAATTGGGTCAATTCTGAGAGAGAGATTACTGTAGCCATACTATAGCCATCCTTCAATGATGGGCAACCTAGGCGGGGTAGAGGGTAAAATAGTAAGTAGTCTAAATGATGTCTTTTTGCTTCTGAATAATCGCAGTTAATCCCCAATAAATAAATAAATGTAACCCCAACATACCCCAATTTAATAATAAATTTTCCCAGGTGGGTTCATAAACTGATGATAACTCAAAGGGTTGGGGAATAATTGTGCCATCAGGGAGGGTTACGGGTGGGGGAATTAAGGAATTTATATCCCCCAGGGAACCATAAGCACCCATAGACCAGCGACTCACCATTAACCAAGATACTACTCGGCTAATTCCTTCCATTTTAAATAATACGCCAGAAAATATAATTTGTGGTAATAATAGCAGGGGTAATGCACTATTAGCCTGGGCGCTGTTTTCGACACGAGCAGACACCAACACGCCTAAACTCATGGCTGATATGATAGTCAAAAATGTGGTAATACTTACCCCTAAAATCCAAGGTAATAAAGGATTGGATTTTGCGGAAAAGCAAAGGGCAATTATTCCGACCATTAACAGAGTCTGTAAAAGGGCTAATCCTGATAAGATTAGGAACTTTGAACCCAAATAAGAAACAATCCGTAAATTTACCAACCTTTCCCGGGTATAAATAGCGGTTTCTTTCACTAATTCTTGCAGGGAACTAGATAAACCCACCCAGATAGCTGCACAGGTAAAAACAAATAACACTTGTCGCGCTAAAGATGCTAAACTGGTGTCAGCATCGCCAATAAAGGGATCGCGATCGCCTATAGCCAACCTAATCAATAAAATCCCCACAGGCGCGGTTAGCAAATTCAGTAATAGATTCAACTTGTCCCGCTTAATTAGCTGACCATACCTTTGAGTGAGGATTGATAATTGTCGGGGAATATTGGCGAGTTTATGAGTAGCAGGTTGCCGATTTTTTTCGGGTGTTTCTCCCCCGGTGAGATGATTAACTACATAATTCTGAAATTGAGGAGATTTACGAAACCGTAAAGACCATTCTTGAGCGATCGCTTCTCCCTCTTCCAGCAAATTATAAATATCGGCAAAATCCCCGGTATCTAACTCAAAAAACTCGAAGGCTTCCCCTGGGGGTCCAAAATAACATAACCGCCCCCCCCTTCCTAAAAATACTACCCGATCGCACATCATCATATTGGCGGTAGCATGGGTAACTAAAATCACTGTCCGTCCTTGGTTAGCCAAACGACGTAACAATTCCATCATCTTTTTATCCAACCCCGGATCAAGTCCTGATGTGGGTTCATCCAGAAAAAATAACTTAGGATCTGCTAACAATTCCACCCCGATACTAACCCGTTTTCGTTGTCCGCCGCTAAGTTGCGACACCATGACATCACGGCGATCGAGCATTTCTATTTCGTAGAGAGTTTTAGTAACTGTGGCTTCCATATCCCCGTCTGGAGGTAAGCGCAATTTAGCCGCATAGGTGAGAACTTCTCCCACAGTTAAGTCTCTATGAATAATATCATCTTGGGGAACATAACCTATTTGGTGGCGATAGAGATTAAAGTTTTGTTGTAATTCGTCCCCATTCAGATAAACGGAACCCTTAGTTGTAGGACTCAGACCTAATAAGGTTCGCATTAGGGTAGATTTTCCCGCACCACTTCCCCCTACTAATGCCACAAATTGTCCGGGTTCAATGGCGAAGGTTAAATCACTTAATAAGACTTTAGATTTACCTCGGCGATCGCGGACTAATCTCAGCAATCTTTCCGCATCTAATCTGATGCGATCGCCTAAATCCATGATTTCCAAATTATCCCCCTGACGCATCAGGGTAAACGGACCGATTCTCATGGTATCGTTATCTAGTAATCGGGTAGCTTTCTGGATTCTTTTACCATTGACAAATATGCCATTAGCGCTATAATCATTTAAAATATAATGACCCTGATCATCGGGTTCAATAATGCCATGACATCGTGATACAATAGGGGAATCTAACTGCACTGTGGCGGTGGAGTCTCTACCTAACATCACCGATCGCTCTTTGAGAGAGATAGGCGGAATCACTGAATAGGGGGAGGTGGTGGGATTATTGGGGTCAAAGTAGCGCAACCTCATCTGATTTTTGGGGTTCTGACCGATGGTAATTTCCACCCCACTCCGCAGTCGATAGCCTTCCTTAGCTGTAATTCTAGTATGGTTGACAAACAGACCATTGGTGCTAGGTTGCTGTCCGTCTCCGTCATAAATATAGTAGGTGTCTCCGATTTGGCGTAGAATTAGATGACCAGCGGAAATTACCCGCCAGGTTTCGGGAACTACTAAATCAGCGCGGGTGCGATCGCGTCCCAAAATATGCTGATTTTGGGTCAATTCAAAGGTGAGGACTTGTCCCTGATTGTTTAATTCTAAATAGGGGGACTTCTTCGATAAGTTGGACTTCCCATTTAAACCCGTCATCGCTACACCTCCCAAATCCTATCAGGTCAGCATACCAAATATATGCACCTGTTGAGTTAACCGTCAATTCTCAACAGACCAGGGACAAGAGACAAGGAAAAACGAAAAATTAAAAATCCCCCTGAATTAGGGG
Source organism: Limnospira sp. PMC 289.06 (assembly GCF_032350395.1). Classification (NCBI taxonomy): domain Bacteria; kingdom Bacillati; phylum Cyanobacteriota; class Cyanophyceae; order Oscillatoriales; family Sirenicapillariaceae; genus Limnospira; species Limnospira sp. PMC 289.06. Next base: position 14,519 of record NZ_JARPLC010000043.1, on the reverse strand, counting down.
GATAGGGGGAAGTGGTGGGGGATGGTATAAGATAATTTTAGTCATTGGGGGTAATATCCCCAAGAATTTATCAGGTTTTCTCAAAATTTTTTTTCACCAGTATAGAAGTTTATGCTATCTGGATATATGAAAGTTTACGACGGTTTTCAATAGCATCAATTTGAGACTTAATCCACTCCAAATCAGGGGAAATAATTTGTTCATCGGTTAAGTGATCGTAGGCTTCCCAAAGACCGTTAACATCGGCATCATACCAGATAAACCAGTCGCGATAAAGTTCGCCTTCGTCAATATCTGGACACAAAGCCAGCCAATCATCTCCAGTAAAGTGAGCCACTTCATCGGCAATTAGATACAGCCAAGAATTAGTAGATTCAACAGGAGAGTTAGTAGGGTAACAAATGGTAGATGTCATCGCTTTTTCTCTGAACTCGATAACTATAATATACCCAGATATGATTAACTTGGGGATAGTGTATGTGACAGTATTTGAACTGTGACAGTTCCCCAAACCTCAAAATTTCTATCCGTAGTAGTCGCCCAAAACCGGAAAGGCTGGCATAATAACCTAGATGTCAACCCATCTGTTTGACGGCTTTTCAACTGCCATGACCATTGTTTAACTCCGAGGATTCTGGCCACTTCAAGCTGCTTGTGCTTGAGTTTTTTTTTCCTCAGACTTGATCACGATCCATTTGCCACTTATGGGGTCACGGTAAGTGGTGAATGGATTAGACTTTAGTTTTTTGTAACCAATTTGAGTATCCATCTGCTTAATTCTGATAGAATCGCCCTCAGTCTCTACAGACAAGGGGCGGAAGGACTAAAGGGTTAGAGTTGGGTTGAAATCGGGATGAACTCTAAAAACTATGCCCTGTATCTTGATTATTGTGTGAAACGTCTCTTATTTACCGTGATACCATGCCCTAGTTCAGGTGAAATTGATCAAGAATAATTGTGATATAAAACACCTAAGACTTGTGATCTTGCATCCGTGATTTTTCGGAGGTTACACTGTCCCCGTGAGCATAGGCCGACTAAGTAATTGACGATTTGCCAGAAAAAGGCTTTATGATGTGGTCAAAGCTGATTTTGAGGATATGATGCACAAAATAATCGAAGTTTTAGCTACCCGCGAACAAATGGTCGGGCGATCGCAAGAAATCATCCTCAGCAAAATGGAGGCGGCGGTGAAAAGCCGAAATCGATTCACCATAGCCTTAGCCGGGGGAGGGACTCCCCAACCCATTTATGAAGCCTTAGCCAAACAAGATCTACCCCTAGACCAGATCCATATTTTCTGGGGAGATGAACGCTATGTGCCCCCAGATCACCCAGATAGTAACCAGAAAATGGCTCGCAGTGCTTGGTTAGATCGGGTTAACTTCCCAGAGTCTAACATTCATCCTATGCCCACGGGTAGCGGCAATCCCCAACTAGACGCAGAAAACCACGATCGCCAAATTCGAGAATTTTTTGGGGTAGATCCGGGAGAATTTCCCAGTTTTGATATGATCTTGTTAGGAATGGGGGATGATGCCCATACAGCTTCTCTGTTTCCGTTGACAGATGCGCTGCAAGTGTGCGATCGCTTAGTAACAGTGGGGAATAAAGACGGTCAACCTCGCATCACCTTCACCATTCCTCTCATCAATCAAGCTGATTGTGTGATGTTCCTAGTAGCTGGGGCTAGTAAGCGATCGGCTCTGGCGCAAGTTTTTGCCCCTACAGGGGATGCAAATGCCTACCCTAGTCGCTTCATTCAGCCCCAGGGTGAACTTTGGTGGCTACTTGATGCGGCGGCGGGAGAAGAAATCCAGAAAGGCTGAGATTTCAGTGATTGATGGTAGGTTAGGATCTAAGTATTAGCTATGGTGCGATCGCTCTTCTATGGCGAAAGGAGAACCCTATGATTGTCTGTCCAAATTGTAATCATCAGAACCCAGAGGGCGCAACTCAGTGCGAATCTTGTTATACTCCCCTTCCCACTACTACCAGTTGTCCCAATTGTGGCGCAACAGTCCAAGCCGATGCTTCTTTCTGCGGTCAGTGTGGTTATAATTTGCTACCGACCCCCGAGGGTGAAGAAAACCAAAACCCTGATTTAATTCCTACGGTAGTTCCGCCGCTACCAGATTTGGTATTTCCTGACCCGATACCAGATGAAGAGGTAGCCACAGTAGCATCTAATCCTAATTCTGCTGTCAATTTACAAAAATCGACTCCCGACCCATCTTTGGCATCACCTCAGCCCGACCCCGACCCAGCCCCCGACCCCGACCCCGACCCCGACCCCGACCCCATCCCCGACCCCATCCCCGACCCCGACCCAGTACAACCCCCAACTCAGTCAACAGTCCCACCACAACCAGACCCCATATTCCCCTCTCCCCCACCAGTGGCTAATGTGGGAACTCCCGCCACCCAACTCCAGCAACAAACCGCTAAATTGGTTCATGTTCAAAGTCAAACCCTGCTGGAAATACCCCAAAACTTACCCGTGATTCATATTGGCAAACCTAATGATTTAGTACCCCCGGATATAGATGTTTCTGGATTTGCTAATGCGGAAATTGTTTCCCGAACTCATGCTAATATTCGCCCAGAAGGAGATGCCTATTATATTGAGGACGTGGGTAGTTCTAACGGAACATATATTAACAATATTCCTCTGCCAAAAGGAAACCGTCATCGCTTGCGACCAGGCGATCGTATTGCTTTAGGTAAAGGGGATATGGTGTCGTTTATTTTTCAGTTGTCCTAAAACCTGACCCAGCCGCCAGCCACCTAATTAACATATTAGCTGTGCTTTGTCAACAATTATGTTACAATTAATAGCACCTATCAAGGAAAAAATTTGCTATGAACGCTAAGAAAGGAATCATCAAACGTAGTGACCTAATCGGTCGGCTAGTCCTCGATCGCCAAACTGTAGAAAAATTAGGCGACATCGAAGAAATTGCAGTCGATCTGAACTCCAACCAAGTGATAGGCTTCACCACCAAGTCAGGAATGTTACCAGTAGGAGGCAAAAAACGGGCATTTAGTTGGCAACAAATTGATACTATTGGGGTCGATGCTGTTTTGGTGAATAAATCCACCGATGAAGATGAGTTTTTATTGCCAGAAAATGCGGATTCTAGCATGGGTCATGAAGTCTGGACAGATGCTGGTAAAAAAGTCGGGGTTCTGGTTGACTATCTAATTAAAAATGATACAGGTACAGTGACTAATTACTTGTTCAAAACTGATGGTGGTTTGCGAGGCATTTTACAGGGGATCTATATTATGCCAGCATCAGCCATGACCAGCGCGGGTAGTAAGCGAGTAATTGTGTCGGAATCAATGGTTGAAAATCCTCCCCAGTATACAGAAGGCTTGGATCAAAAAATTCGTCAGGCGGCGGGATTTTTACAGTACGATTTTGAACAGACTCTCAGCGACCTGGAAGGCTTAAAAAAATATGCCCAAGAGTTGGGGAAATCCTCATCGGATAGTGCTGAGAACAACTTAGACAAGGAGGATACTAAATCATCCGACACTGCTGATGCCGAAAATCCCTAAAATAATGATTATAGCCAGCCATAATGGCTAAATTAGATGACTAAGTAGGTGGGAAAAATGACGGACAATGACCATATCATAAAACTGAAACTTTCCGCTCCCATAAAATCAGTTTTTATGTCTGAATGTGATTTTTTTTGCACCTGCTTATTCAATGGTTCAAACTGTCTGATTGTAGTAATTTACCGCACATCTTATCACAAGCTTACAACTTGGTATACATTGCCAAAAATAGCTATAACTTGTAGGTTGGTTATCTATCTTTCAGGACTTTGTTGTATATTTTTGGCCTCTTAAATTTTGGTGTGATTACTCTCATCCTGCTTCATTCTAGCCGACCTGTTCCTCTACATCGTTGGACTTTTGAGGATAAACCAATCTTGCGTATTGGTCGCTCGAAAGATAATGATGTTATTATTGGTAGTGCCGTGGTTTCAAGACATCATCTGGAATTGTGGAATAAAACATCTGGATGGGAATTAGTGAATTTTGGTGCTAATGGCACTTATGTTAATAATCAGATGGTTAACAAGAGGCGAATTGTAGATGGTATGGTGGTGCGCTTAGGACACACCGGACCGAGGCTTTTAATTCGCTTAAAACTTGTTAATGATATTCACCTAAATAAGCAATTAGATATCCCAGATTTAGAAGAGTTAGCAGCCAATGAGATCACCGAATCCGACCCAGGTCATACTACCCGGATCGAGTTTGATGATGATGATTAAACATTCAGGAAATTAAGTAGCTTTAATCTAGTGAAATCACGATCCGGATCGCCTTTTTTTAATCCCATATTTGGCAGCTTTGAAGGCTAAATAAGCCACTAGACTACTGATGGCGATACATCCTCCGGACACCCGGCGCGATCGCCCTAATATCAATTATCCTTAATGGCTCTGATCATGACGGCGATTGTCGTTATCTCCTGTCTGCTGGAGTCACCCTCACGGCTGTTGGCTTCGCTTGTTTACCCCAGGGGAGGGCGATCGCCTTTTTTTACTGCACTTAATCCAGCATTTAGCGCCCAACCACGCCACCACAGCGGCACCGAAACTCAGCACCACAGCAATAGTAAAAGGATGCACATTATCACCTCGATTAGCTTCCCAGGGAAAGGTCATTTTCTCCTGAAAAATCAACCCCGAAGTCGAAGCTACGATCGCCCCCACCGCAATTCCCCACCCAGCCGCTTGGATTTGATGTTCTAGGGCGCGATCGCGTTCTGCTTGGTCAATTTCCACCAATCCGCGAATCGTATTAATTGCCGTATCTAGCAGTCTTTCCCCTTGTTGCAGATACACCAAATCGGCTTTTATTTGTCCCTGAAACATCCCAAAAATCTGATTTGCCTTATCCCGCCACCCGGTCAAATCACTTTGACTTTTTATCTCCATGCGTGTCAGAGTATTGAGATAATTTTGCCGGTTGATGGCGATCGTATTCTCGAACGTGACCAAACTCCGCATTCGTTGAGAATAGCGCAACGATAAATCCAACAAATTCTTAATTTCCTGCTTTAATGACCTTAACTCGTCCTCCGACAAATCCGGCGGCACATTCGTCGCAATATTCGGCGGAAAAGTCCGAATCGTCTCCTCTATCGTTTTAATATCCCGATTTGCCCTTTTATATTCCTCACGACTATCGAGGTAATTTTGATGAATCTTGCGTTCATAAAAAAACAACTCCGGTAACGACCACTGCACCCCATTAAGTTTCTCTTTACTATCCTCTGAAAATAGCAGCAAAATCAGAATCTGTCCGTAGGAATGGCGATTATAAATCTTCTGATACTCATACAGAAATCCCCCAAAAAACTCTCGACTCTCCCAGAAAGGTGGCGCGGTTTCTAGGGAGTCTAATTTTAACAAGTTTTGTAATAGTTCATCGGCTAAGTGTTTTCCCTTCTCCAGAGTCTCTGGGGGAGAGTCGATAAAACCACTAAACAGAATCGTTGTCCCCCAAGAGGCTTGTTTGAAATGGGTTTGTAGGGGTTCGTCTAGGGTTGACGAAGTTCCGGCAAAAAATGAGTCAGGGGGTTTTAATTCCGCAAGTTCTGAGAACTTCACCCCATCTTGTCCCAGTTTTTGGGGACGCAATAGTTGCAACAAAAAACTATAGCTATCATTCATATATTGAGGACGGAAAGCTCCCCGATATTTCCGGGACAAATTTAAGTGTTGAATGCCGATTTTTCCGGGATTATTAATAATTTTAAAAAATGGATTATTATTCTTATCATCAGTTAAATCTTCAAAATCCGCCCTAAATAGATAGTTTTTTATCACATCTTCTAGGGTCTGGCTGCTCAGATAATCTTCTAAATTAATGAGAATTTCCAGAACAATTATCCTCAGTTCAACCCACCATAAAAACAGCTTAATTGTATCAATATACTCAAGCCACCTATCAATAATTGACCAGGGAGATAACATCTCTTTTTGTAGTTTTTTGATTAGGGAATCCACCAACCCATAATCCGCCAATAACTGCACATAATAGGCAATCAGTGACCTTAAATCTAAATCCTTGTCGGCTTCGTTAAGGTTTGTGGTTCTGAGGAGTTTTAAATGATAGGTAAATAACCGAATTTCTGGGGCATAAATAACCTTATCTGTCATGATGATTGCTGCTCATGTTGCCCTTGAGCTTGGCTAATGGTTTCATCCACAAATTTTAGAGATAAGTTACCCAATCGAATTTGTTGTTCGGTTTCGTCCTCGTCTGGGTCTTCATCTTCAGGAATCGAATCACTTAGGACAGGTCGGAGAGCTTGGAGAATTGAACTATATTGGTGTTTTTGACACCATGTTGTAATCCCTCGTGCTATGATTTTAATGTCATCATTGGCTTGAGCGAGGCCCGCTTGCAGTTCCGGTAAATTTTCCCAAGCTGTAGGGGGGATAATCGCACTTTCCGATTTTTTGCTTTCTCGATGGAGAAGCAGTAAGAAAGCCCGCACAATTCGTTCTTTTTCAGATGTGGGCATCGTCTAACCTCATCATGGCTAACTGTATTATAAGGCGATCGCCGTCAAGTCTGACCCCTAACAGGCTGCTGCGAAGGGTAAACCTATAAACTACCGATTACTGGCTCTAACTTCTAAAAAGTCTGGGCTAAAATGAGATAAGTTATTCCACCACGTTTCATCAAAACATGGCGTTTCCTGAGAGTCTTGTTCCTGAGTTAGGCGATCGTCAGCCCTAACCTGATTAACATAGGCTAAAACCCGATCAACTTGGGATTCCGGAAGGGTTTGAATGGCTTGAATCAGTTTTTCTCTGGCTGTCATCTGTGGTTCACCTCTATAATGTGGGCATGGCCTAACCTCATCATGGCTCACTGTATTATAAGGCGATCGCCGTCAAACCAATTTTAATGATGATTAACAATAGCAAGATTGGAAAGACCAGACGTATCGCTAACAACAATCATAGCCAGCCGCGATCGCGCAGGTGCTGGACATCCTGTTCAAAATCTGCTACATCGTAGTGAACACAGATGCCACGCTCTGCCAGCAGCTTTTGAAACTCCATAATCTCCATCGCCGCAATAGTGCTGGCACGGCTGAGAGAAACCCGCTCTTGTTCAAACAGGGCCACAGCAATTTCCCTAAGCCAGTCCTTCTGATTAAAGGTTTCAGTTTGGCTAAGGCTATCCGGTAGATTCAGAGTAATTTGCATCCGCTCACCTTCCCACACTCACATTAATTTTCTGGGTCAACTGTCAGGATTAGCCTTTTCCCGGCTCGCGCTCCTGACTCAATTATAATCCCGCCGCCGTAAACCCTGACCAATAATAGGCATTAGCAAAGGGGGGGGGTCATCAAATAAACTCAAATAGTCTTCCACCGCTTCCATTCCTTCCTCCGTCGCCTAATGGTCATATTTCAGCCAGTCAAGAACACCAGAACTTTAATCTCTACTTTCAGGTAATGTCCGTTGTACTTGAGCCAATTTAAACATGAGAACTCTTTGCTTATTATGCAAGGTTAAGATTAATTCATGCTTGTCGGGATAGCGCCACTCCACATAATCAATGAAGTCATCGATTGTACAAGTTTTTTGGGTTCCTCCATTCCATTGATGAAAATCTTCATGCAGTCTTTTGTCAATTGTTAAAATGTTATCTGGATCGGCGCTGAGAAAATGATAAGCATTTTTGTCATAAAGATGATGACCAACCAGTTCAATCCGTTGGTTATACTTATCTCTAACAACACCCGTCACCTGACAAGTTTTTTGATCTCTATTTTTGGCGAAGTTCATAGCTTGCTCAATCTGTTTTGGCTCTGGAGAAGGCGCGATCGCCAGAAATTCTAATACCGGAGGAGCCACTTCACTCACCCGTTTACAATAAGCCCGCCTCTCCTCTGAGCGCAATTTCAAGGACAATTCTATACTGAGTTTTTCTAAGCCAGACAAAGAGAAGAATCTCATGCCGTCATAATCTTCAAAGTCTATATTCATTCTCATGGGAAAATCCGATCTTTGAATATCTCTAAACGCCTGCTCTAACCTGGAGGAAGTGGTAATAAATATCCGTACTACATCTTCTCGATTAAGCCAGTGACGTTTATTTCTGGAAACTAGAGAAGAAGTATTTTCATACAGCGCCCTCCGAATCTTTGCATCTATTTGATTGACGCTGTATTTATCTAGTAATGCAATCACTCTTTTGAGGGAAATCTGAGTGGCATCGCCTCTCAAATCCAGATAACTGGCAATAGCCAAAGCTCCTTCCCGGGAAAAAATCCTAATCGGTTGTTGCTTAGTTACATAATTTTGAACCACAAAATGTAACCATTCTTTGAGTCGAATACTTTCATCAGTCGATGCTTGTAGAAAATCAACTATTTCGTCTAAACCTTGTTGAGTTAGTTCTAAAGATTCAGCCAGTTTTATTTCTTCAATATAAAAAATTTCTCTATCAAAAGGCATCTTCAAAATCCAGCAATTATACTCTTGTACATATTTTCCACTTGCTCAAAAATTGCTCTGTCACCCGTTACCAAATTGTCAGGATGATAAATTTTCGATAATTGATAGTAGGCCATTTTGACATCATTCTTGGTAGCGGTTTTGGGATCTAGCCCAAATACCTGCCAGGGTTTAAAGTATTTAAAAATATCAATTCCATTAATACAACCATATCCTTCCTGGCTTTGCTCATGGGGAAGAATACCCACAAATTTTCGATAGAGTGTTTCCCAGGTGAGTTGTAAGCGAAAGTCTAACTTGTCCATGCCATCAGTAGCCATCCTGAATGCACCAGATTTTTTCAACTCCGATGTATCCTTGACACTAAACCGCTCATAAATAGCTTTTTTTAGCTCATGAGTCTTCAGCGAATGAGCTTTATTGCTTGACTTTTGCTGTGATATCTCAAGAACGAAATAGGCAAACTTCTCCAAAAGTTTGGAGTCAACTTGCCTGACTTGAGCAAGACGATCTATCTCAGTCTTTACTTCTGGATCTAGAACTACCTGGGGCATGGGAGTACCACCACAACTTTATCTTATTAATTATACCAAGACCTTCATGGTAAGTCGAAGAAAGTGCTTGTGGCAAAAAGGTTTCGTATTCTGCGGGTGTTATCTCGCTGTGGGATAACTGCGTTACCCCTGCCCTAAAAACGCCCCCACCTGCTGCGCCACATAAAGTGGGAAGGGTCTGACCTGATCATGGCTCAACTCTCCCACATTATAACCCTTTGAGCTTTGCTAGTCTGAAGTACCTTTAACATGGTATCTGCTGCCTCATCTGCATCATAAGGCGACCATACCGGGTAAGCTTGGTCAGGTTTAATCAGATCCGCTTCTTCTTGGGCGAGTTCTGAAATGAGAAGCTGCATGAGATAGAACTTGTCTGAACGGCTCAGTCCCTTCAAGGTTGAGATTAATTCTAAGCAAACCATTGTAATGACTCAAGTCACGAGAGGTTTGTCTTTCTATTCTCATGATACCCATCAATTCCCGATCGCCGTAAACGCTGACCAATAATAGGCATTAGCAAAGGGGGGGTTATCATCAAATAAACTCAAACGGTCTTCCACTTCCTCCACTTCCTCCTCCGTCGCCTTCTGCTCATGTTTGAGCCAGTCCAGAATCTCCGCAGAAGATAACCCCCGTAACCAGGTTTGAGCCGCTTGCAGGGCAACTGTCACCGAGGGATAATCGGGTAAAATTTGATAGAGGCGCAGGGTCACCAGAGTCGCCGCCAGTTCATCCACATTCCAGAGACTGGCGACCACCGTTCGCGCTCCCGCGTAGAAAAAAGCACTGGATAATCCCACATAGTCATCCGTGTGGGAGGTTTCCACCAAGCCCGTTTTGCAAGCCGACAGCACCAGCAGGCGACAGAGGGGAATATTCAGACCGTTGAAAATCTCCAGAAACGTCAGCTTTTCCCCATTCGCCAATTTCAGATAGGCGTTGAGGGGGTTAGCCTCGTCAAATTCACCGTGACAGCCAAAATGGACCGCGTGACTCTGCTCAAGGAAGGTTTGGCTGTGGGGTTCGGTTAAATTCGCCCGGGTAGCTTGGTCGCGACGCAAGACTTGATGGGGGCTGAATTGGCGCAGTAAGAGTTCCACCCCCCACTCCGCATAGTCCAGGTCTTCCGTCGGGTTTTGAATGGCGAAAAAGGGGATGGTTTCCCCGTTGAGGGGGGACGCTGCTGGAGGTTGTTGAGAATTTGACAACTGGGGGCATATTGCACCGGGAACCAGTCTTGCAGGCATTGGCTTTCACTCCCAGAAGGCGAGGGGAGAGAGACGGGGAGAGCGTGGAGGGGGATGAGGTGCAGTTCCCGGTGGGGAATCAGGATGAGGTGTTGAATCTCCGATAATTCAGCCAGAATGCGGGGGAGTTGCAGGGCGGCGCTGAGGGTTTCCAGGTGTTGGGGGAGTTTCTGTTCCCAAGTGTCTTGTTTTTTGTAGTCGCTGCGGTAGTCCTGGAGGGCTTGGTCGAGGTGTTGGCGGTCTTCGGCGCTGAAGGGGTGGGGGGTAATCTGGATTTGCTCGTCTCGGCGGGTGACCAGGAAGGCGTAAAACCCGGATTCCGCTTCGGTGGGGAGATACCACTCGATGAGGGCGGTTTGGGGCGGCAGGAGGCGGCGCAAGTCCGGGAGTTGGGCGGGGACTTGTTGGGTGAGGGTAAAGTTGGGGTCGTCGAGTTCCGTGAGCAGGTCTTGGAATTGCTGGTTAGCGGCTTGGAGTTGTTGGCGGATGAGGGTTTCGGGTGAGGGTTGGTTGGGGTGTTTTTCGGTGGTGGGGGTGAGGGTGTCGCTGGAGGTGTAGGCGAGTTGTTGTTGGTAGCTGGCGATTTGACGGCGCAGGTCGCTGATGCGTTGTTTTTGGGCGGCGGTGGCGTTTTTGGGGTAGAGGTTGGCGCTGTCGAGGAGTTCGAGGAGGGTGCGGGATTTACTGCGTTCGACGGTGAGCAGGGCTTGGGCGTAGTCTTGGTGGTTGATGCAGGCTTGCACCATTTTTTGATAGATATCAAGGGAGTTGGCGATGAGTTCCCGTTTGGTGGCTTCGGAGGTCGCCCAGTAGCGGCTTTGTTCGATGGCAAGGATGGCTTGGTTGTAGCCTTCGATGGCAATCTCCCAGTTTTGGAGGTTGTAGCCGAGGTTGCCGAGGTTGCGTCCGGTTCCGAGGCAGTTTAGGGGGAAGGAGGAGGGGGTATGAACTTCTAGGGCAGCTTTGTAGCAGCGAATGGCGGCGGCGGCTTGGCCTTGTCGCTGGTAGGCAGTCCCCAAGTTATTTTGTGTCCCTGCCCATTTTTCGGGAAAGGCGCTGCGCGTGTAGACTTCTAAGGCAGCTTGGAGGTAGCGAATCGCCTCCTCCATATTATCGGCTCGCTCTCCCCGGATGCGATACCAGTAGGCATTCCCCAAGTTATTTTGCGTTTCTGCCCAATCTTCGGGAAAGGCGCTGCGGGTTCTGACTTCTAAAGCAGCTTCATAGTAAGCTATGGCCTTCTCTAGGTTCTCTGCCCGCTCTCCCCGGATGCGGTTATTGTAGGCAACTGCCAAGTTATTTTGCGTTTTTGCCCATTGTTCGGCAAAGGCGCTGCGCGTGTAGACTTCTAAGGCGGCTTGGTAGCGGCGAATTGCCTCCTCGATATTGTCGGCTCGCTCTCCCCGGATGCGGTCATCGTAGGCATTCCCCAAGTTCATTTGAGTCATTGCCCATTGTTCGGGAAAGGCGCTGCCCGTGTAGACTTCTAAGGCGGCTTGGTAGCGGCGAATCGCCTCCTCGATATTGTCGGCTCGCTCTCCCCGGATGCGGTCATCGTAGGCATTCCCCAAGTTCATTTGAGTCATTGCCCAATCTTTGGGAAAGGCGGTGCGGGTGTAGACTTCTAAGGCGGCTTGGTAGCGGCGAATGGCCTCCTCGATATTGTCGGCTCGCTCTCCCCGGATGCGATACAAGTAGGCAACTGCCAAATTATTTTGCATACTTGCCCAGTCTTCTGGGTAGTCACTGCGGGTGTAAACTTCTAAAGCGGCTTCATAGTAGCCAATTGCTTGTTCCAGATTCTCGGCACGCTCTCCCTGGATACGATCAGAGTATGCACTCCCCAGGTTATTTTGTGTCGCTGCCCAGTTTTCTGAGTAGTCGCTGCGGGTTCTGACTTCTAAAGCAGCTTCATAGTAAGCTATGGCCTTCTCTAGATTCTCTGCCCGTTCTCCCCGGATGCGATCAGAGTAAGCAATTCCCAAGCCATTTTGCGTGGTTGCCCAGTCTTCTGGGTAGTCACTGCGGGTTCTGACTTCTAAAGCAGCTTCATAGTAAGCTATGGCCTTCTCTAGAT
>NZ_JARPLC010000043.1:0-2125 GCF_032350395.1 Limnospira sp. PMC 289.06 | reverse complement strand
TCTCTGCCCGTTCTCCCCGGATGCGTTGCCGGTAGGCACTCCCCAGGTTATTTTGCATGGTTGCCCAGACAGTTGGGCGATTTTGCTTCTCAGAGGGAGCTAGCGATGCTCCTGGAAATCCTGTCATAATTCCCAATACACGCTCCTGGCTATCAAAATAAGCGAGAGCTTCCGTATAGATGGCTATCACAATCTCTAGATTAATCGCCTGTTGACCCAGAGGAAAATTTAGCAACAAATTCGCAAAATTAAACAGATCAGAAATCTTGTTGCTTCTTGCAAAGGTTGGAATAAAGGCAATCAAATCATCATTAAGTATGGCCTCTTGACTGCCGAGGAAGTGGTAAACAACGGATGGGTCAAAACCACTTTCATTGCTCAACCGAATCGCTTCTTGCAAAAAAGTTTCGTATTCTGCGGGTATCATTTCGCTTTGAGATGACTGCCCTTCGCTTTGGTATGGCTGCGCCGTCTCCAGCCCTAAAAACGCCTCAAGCCGCTGCGCTACATTCTGCAAAAACTGCGCCCGCCCCAAAAACGCTTCAACCTGCTGCGCCATATCCTGCAAAAACTTTGCTAGGTCGTCTTTTCCCTCTTCCCGAAACTGTAGTGCTACCAACTTGCACACCTGCACAAACCCCTCATCTGCCAACTCCATATGACCATCGAGGATTTGTAGTTCTTCCCCACTGGGACATTCGAGGAGTTCTTGAATCAGGGAGAGATAAGCCTGCACTCTTTGTTCATCCATAGCCACACACCGGGTTAGGGGACACCATCCCGATTTTACCCCATCCCCGCCACTGAGAAACCTGGTTACCGAAGACCTCTGATTTTCCGTAAATTCTCCAAAAACTCCTCCCGCGTCACCGACTCTAAAACATCACGCCGCTCCTGGGTATAATCTCCCTGACCCCAACCCATTTGTTGCAAAAAGCGAATTGCATCAGACTGTCCCAAATGATTGACTAAAATCTGATAGCCTTTTTCTCTTAACTCTACTGCATTCATCATCCATAACTCCTGATTATTACTCTTGGAAAACCTGAATCAACCAAACCACCGGATTGCTAACAGGAACCTTTAATTGAGATGCGTACCTGCGAGCCGTTTTAAGAAGGCGATCATCAGTAGAAAGAAAAATATCTGCCCCAGCCGCTTCAGCACAAGCCAGATGAAAAGAATCGAACAGCCCAAACCCAAATCCTTCTAATTGTTGTGAACGTTCCTCCACCGTCGGATTAATGTCTTGCATCTGGGTTGCTAACGCCAAAAGACTAAGGATGCTCGTTTTTTTCTCCAGATTTCGCATTTTTTCCAGTTCCACAGCGATCGCTTCACTCGAAATGAGTTGCCATTCTCCCGTGCGAACTCGTTCCAGAATAGCTAAAACTGAGTCTCCCTCTAGCCGAACCCGTTCCTGCGCCCAGTCATCAAAGGGGCGATTGAGACAACACACATCTAAATATACCGCAACCATCCAACCCCCTAACATTAGCTACCACCAACTCCCACGCCTGTACAAAACTCTCATCCAGCAACTCCAGGTGACGGTTAAGGATTTGCGGCTCTTCCCCACTGGTACAGGTCAGCAGTTCTTGAATCAGGGAGGGATAAGCCTGTACAAGCCTTTCATCCATCGCCACACCATCAGCAAAGACATCCCCCCCATTTTAACCCCCCAACCCAGAAATCGGATTGCACTCATCCCCTCATTTCCCCCCAAACTCTCCCAAAAACCCGGTTTCCGCCCTCAATCCTGAAACCGGGTTTCTTGCACCGACCCATTTCCCACTACAGCACCCCTGAAACCCGGTTTCTTTCCCCCCACTAGCCAAGAAACCGGGTTGCGCTCATCCCCTCATTTCCCCCCTAAACCCTCCCAAAAACCCGGTTTCCGCCCTCAATCCTGAAACCGGGTTTCTTGCACCAACCGATTTCCCACTACAGCATCCCTGAAACCCGGTTTCTTTCCCCCCACTAGCCAAGAAATCGCCTTTCACCGCTACAGCCCCCCGGCCTCTCATCCCCCGCTTCTCCCTAAATAGTACAATCAACATAACCCCACAATTGAGGTCAATGATGAGTCCCCTCCTAGAAAAAGTCTTAGCAGAAGTCACCCAAC
>NZ_JARPLC010000042.1:0-37645 GCF_032350395.1 Limnospira sp. PMC 289.06 | reverse complement strand
ACAGGCGGTTATTTCGGGTATTGCAACCCTATTTCATGCCTGAACGTCTCGCACTTCTTAAGTTGAGTATAGCAGGATGACAGGTGATAGTCTGGGAAGGCTAGGGGGGCGATCGCGGCTTAATCACGCCAAGTCAATCCATTTATTCTGAGTAAATATACTCATCTCGTAACTGAGATTCAGCCAATTTCATAGATTGAAATTCGCCGATTACAATATCCCATAACCATGGCTGGGGTAGTTTTGTTCCCCAGACAGTAATGGGGGCGACTTCGATCAGGCTTAGATATCGCTCTCGTCACCGCTGAATTTTATGCTAGAATAGGGTAATTTATACTTAACAATTTGCTGGAGATAAAGCCATGATTGATTGGCAAAAACAAATTGAGAGAAACCCAAATATTTGTCATGGAAAACCTTGTATTAAAGGGACTAGGATTATGGTTTCGGTCATTCTGGATAACCTGGCTGAGGGATTGACATTAGCAGAAATTGTTGAGGACTATCCACCGTTAACTTTAGAAAATGTCCGCTCGGCGATCGCTTATGCTGCGGCATTAGCAAGAGAAGAAGAACTGTCGCCAACGCGATAATAATGATCTTAGTAAAATTAGACGAGAATCTTAGTATTACCCATGCGGAGTTTCTCCGAAATCAAGGTTACGATTGCGATCGAGTGACTGATGAAGGATTGTCTGGTGAAGACGACGAAGTTGTATGGCAGCAAGCTTGTACTGAGGGACGCTTTTTTATTACTCTCGACTTAGATTTTTCTGATGTCCGACGTTTTCCACCCGGAACTCATCCGGGAATTTTACTGTTGCGTTCTCGCTGTGGAAGTCGTCAGGCAGTGCTTGATGTTTTGCAGCGGGTTGTTCGGGACTATCCACTCGCGACTTTACAGGGTTGTCTAGTGGTGGCAGATGAAAGACAAACCCGAATTCGTCGTCCGTCTGTTTGAGGCTGATTTTAGGCAAATAAGAAAGCGATAAGCCCAAAGAGGAGAGCTTCCGCTTACTGCATTAAAACCAACAGCCAGAAACCGGGTTTCTCTGAAAAATCTCTGCCATTCCACCAAAATTATCATCCGATTCCCGGTTTCTTTTTCGCAGGGAAAGAGGCGATCGCCTATCTGAAAATAAAATAGCGATCGCCTTGTCTCAGAAACCGGGGACTTAGAAACCGGGTTTCTTTTTGTGCTGCCACAGTAGGGGCTGGTTTTAAACCCGCCCCTACATTTCCACAACAGAAACCCGGTTTCTTTTTCGCAGCAAAAGAGCGATCGCGCAGCGTCCCGGGGGGAATCGCCTTTCTTGCCAATAAAAGAGCGATCGCCTCTTGGAAAATAAAAGAGCGATCGCTTTTTACTCCGTTACCAAATATCAAAAAATATCAAATAAAATGCTTATAATTAAAATAAAATATGTAATTACCAATAATTATAGAATATATTTATCGTCAATAGTATATGACAATTTTAATAATTAATTAAAGCTGCTTAAAGCAAGATAATTCATGTAAATAGATAAAGTAAAAGACATAATTGTAATATTTATGTCCGTTTTTTTTTGAATAAAGTATTGGTTTTTTAGAAAAAATTAGATAACCTGAATAGATAGACACCGACTGGTGGTTTCTATGTCATGGATCTACTAGAGGTGGGTTTAGATGAAGTTAGTCTTAAGTTCTCAAAATGTCAATGAGTATCTGATAGAGAATGGGTTATGCGATCGCTCCTTAGAAAATCCGGGAGTAGAGCAGGTTCCGGCTAAAAATTTTAACTTATTGGTGACTTTGCCAGAAGGTCGAAAGTTACTGGTGAAACAAGAACAATTTATCAATTCAGAAAAAGAAACTGTGGGCGAGTTTTTTGGGGAATGGCGAATCCCCAAATTTCTACATAACTTTCCTGAACTTGACCATTGGCGTGCTTTTCTACCAGAATTACTGCTGCACGATGCTGAGAACTCGATTTTAGTTTCTACTTATCTGGATAATTATCAGGATTTAGCAGAGTTCTATTCTAAAAACAATCTCTTTCCTACTCAGTTTGCTGCTCAAATTGGCAGTTGTTTGGCGACAATTCACCGTGATACCTGGAATCAGAGTATTTATAGGGAGTTTTTTGCTCAAGAAGAGGTTGCTGGAAAACCGAAAGTATCCCCGCTATTATTAGAGAGTTTAGAACGAATCGGACCAGAAATTTTTGGCATGGCTCCGATGGATGGATTGAAATTTTTTGCGCTCTATCAACGATATGATAGTTTAGGGGAAGCAGTTCATCAAGCCAGTGAAACTATATCTCCTGTTTGTCTGACTCACAATGACCTCAAGCTGAATAATATTCTTCTGAATCGAAACTGGGAAGATATTAATGGAAATGCGATCCGGTTGATTGACTGGGAAAGGTCTGATTGGGGAGATCCAGCGTTTGATTTGGGAATGGCGATCGCCAGTTATCTACAAACTTGGTTGGGTAGCTTAGTGATTAGTAATTCTCTTAGTATTGAAGAATCTTTGCGACTAGCGACTACTCCCCTAGAATTAATTCAGCCATCTATCGGCGGGTTAACTTTAGCTTATTTAGAAACTTTCCCAGAAATCTTAAAATATCGGCCTGATTTCTTAAAGCAAGTCGTACAGTTGGCAGGTTTTTCTTTAATTATCGGAATTTTGGCGATGGTTCAGTATCAAAAAACCTTTAATAATACCGGAATTGCTATGCTTCAGGTAGCCAAGGCTTTGTTATGTCGTCCTGAATCATCAATGCCCACTATTTTTGGGGCTACTGCTACTCAGTTAAATCAGATCGGTTCTTCTGTTGTTGAAAAAGTTTAATATCGTTTAATATCTTGAAAGATTATGTCATTACTTAATTCTCAATCCCATCAATTAGCCTCTGAGGTCAAAGGTCGATTAAAGGAAGTTTTGTCAGACATTGTTGAAAATGTCGAAATTTCCGCTGATTTTTCGATTCGTCATCCTAACTATCAACCCTGGGAAATGCCCGCTGAGATGTTATCTCGCATTCAGGCTTTACCCAAGGAAATGCAGAATAAGTATATGAGTTTACAGTTGCGGAGTTTTCTCTATGGCATTTATTATAATGGTTCCATGCAAGCATCGCAAGCATTGGGTTCTGAAAATAAGGGTCAGCAATTAGATTTGGAGAATAATAGTTTTGCTGGCGTAGCTATGGATTTTTATGTGCAGTTAGAGGAAGCGAATAAGGGTGAGGGTTATTTTGATTCGGGTTGGTCGGTTTTGAGAGAGGAAACCGATGGCAGTTTGGCTGTAACTAAGGGGGATTTGCGGCTGCATATTCAACGGGAAAAGCATCTTCAAGAGTCTGAACAAGCTGCGGCAGTGGGTGATTTTGTGTCAATTATGATGCCGAAAAATTTGGTGCAAAATGGCTTTTATATGGCGGTGGGTAATGCCGGGTTACAGAGGGAGGAAGCTATGGTGCGAGTCTATTTTAATTTTACTCCTGAAGGTGCGGTGGCTGTGATGGCTGGGTTGACTGAGAGGTTAAATCAGAGGGGGATTCCTTTTAGTTTTAAGGCTTTGTATAATCCGGTTGATTATCAACGATATGATGCTGGGGTGCTTTATTTTGGGAAAACCGATTATGAGTTGGTGAGACAGGTTGTGGCTAATGTTTATCATCAGAATCAGTCTATTTTTAAGCCAGAAATACCGTTATTTACTCTGGAGTTAGCACCGGGTTTGGGGTTGGCGGAAGAACCGGACAAAAAGTTTGGTAGTGAGGAAAGTTTTGGGATGAATCGCTGTCAGATTATAGCTAATGGGTTGTTGATGGCTTGGCAACAGGGGGATAATTCTGCAACGGGTAGAATGGCTGCTATTTCTGAGCAGTTTTCTGGGTTGGGGATTGATTGGCAGCGTCCTTATTTGAATGCTGATTCTCAGGATGTTTATCGGGGATTTTGCCCGGTTGATGCTAGGTATCAGCGATGACCAGAAACCGGGAAAACCGGATTTCTATGGAAAATCTCTGTAATCCCACCATTCTTGTCATATAAACCCGGTTTCTTTTACCTCAAAGCGCCACCAGAAACCGGGTTTTTACTATTTTTTCCGGCAATTGTGGGTTAAGCACAGAAAAAAACCCGGTTTCTCATGTTTGGTGAAATCAGAGAGCGATCGGTATTTTGGGCAGAGTTCCGCTGGCCGCCAACGACAACTATAAAGCGATCCACTCATCAAGAGAGATGGCGCGATCGATAATTTCCTCAACTTCTCGAATCATCATTCGCAGTTGTGCGACAGAATACTCATCGTTGGAAGGAATCGTTAAGCGATTTTCACCGAAGACCATAAACTGATGTCGAGTTCCAGAAAAAGGTCCATCAAATCCTAGTTGCCGCAACTTTTTGATAAAATCTCTACGCTTACAGGGTATCGACCGGCTCACGAATTGGCTCCTTGTTCAGATCGATGTTGTTGATGATTGGCAGAGTATGACCGAGTTTTAACCCTACTAAAATCCACTCTTCTAGGATTTCGCGTAATTGGCGATCGCACTCGCGTAATGTTGATGCAAATGCGATAACTCCTTTGCAAGATGGAATTCGAGCAACGAAGGTGCCGTCTTCGAGTTTATCGTAAGTGGCCATAGACATTGCTGACTCAATGTATTGGCTTAAAATGTAATTTACGCTCATCGCCAAACCTCGTTTAATTTCTTGCTGTCCATTGATTGTCTTTGAGGGATCGCTACAATATCAGTTGTAGCATGAGGTACACCGTGGGGGACAGGAAATTTTAGCGCGATCGCCCATCTCACCAAAGAACAGCCAGAAACCGGGTTTCTTGAGTAAATCTCTGTCATCCCACCATTCTTGTCATAGAAACCCGGTTTCTTTGGGAGCTATTTTTTTGACCCGCCACCACCTGAACCCAGGGGAGGGAAATATTAAAAAAGACATAATTGTGTTAGTTATGTCTCGAAAACAAAGCTCGGTGATACGAGATTATGGGAATTTGCGGTTAGAATCTGCGTAAAATTACGGTGTTTTAGTTGGTAAATTTGAGACATAATTATGCTAGTTAGATGAACTTTAAAGTTGCTAAAACTATTGTCATTGTTCGAGAGTTAGGCAATAATAAGAGTCATAGGGAAAGGCAGATCATAAATCTGATTACCTCAAAGTCAAACTTATTCAAAGAGGAAACAAAAATGGCTAACATTACTATCTCTGACTTACGTCCTACTGGTGCAGATTTGTTCTCAGATTCTGAAAGCTATCTTACGGATTTAAATGATCAAGAAATGATGTGGCTTTTGGGGCAAGGACGTTATCGGGGATTTTCATATCAAAGGTTTGATGGAGGTTTGAGCATTTTCTACTGTAAGTGGAGTTAATTAGGAGTCTGTAAGTCGAGTGATGTAGTTGTGCGGAATTAAGGCGCAAAATTCCGCACAATGAGTAATTGTAGAGATACATTTAATTTGGTGTAATAAAACTATTTATAACACCAAATTAATAATAATATCGGCTGAATCAACTTTTTTCTTGACCCACTCACTAAACAAGTCGGAAACAATCTGGAAACGCAACTTATTATCTAACTCTGCCTGAATAATATCCTCGACTAAAATAAGGTGTACTCCCTTGGAAGTCACGATCGGTTTAACAAGCTGTGGTGGGGTTGCAGCAAAAACAGCAGCAGAAACTTCTGGCTGCAAATCCTTACGAGACAATACCCCTCGATATCCCCCTTGGCGACGCAATTCTACATCCTGAATATATTTGTGAGCCACATCATAGAAACTCATTTCCCCTTCCTGAATCGCATAGAATAATTCCATTGCTAAATCTTCATCATCCAAAACCACTTCATACATGACTACCCCCGCATAGTCCAATTGATTATCATAAAAATATGGCTCAACTTTATCGGCAAACAGATGAGCCACCAACTTTTGAGAAATAATGCTCATGTAGGCGACTTCCTCTAAATCATCTACAGATAAATGATGCTTTTCTAACCAAGCAAAAGTTTCTTGGGCGCTATGGAGATTCTGAAGCGACCTCATAGTATCCGCAGCTTTCTGAAGTTCCTCAGTTTCTACTTTGATACCGGCTTCCGTAGCCGCATCAGTAATAATCTTGCGACTAATAATAGACTCGATTAGATCGGGGATTTGAATAGATAGCTTAACTTGTTTCAGAATATCTTCAGCAGTAATCGTAATCGATTGTGACATGATTCATTTTCCCTTAAAAAACTACAACACCGAAAGATTGCCAAAAGCTTTCTAAAATTCTAACCCTCCTTTTTGTAACTTTTTGAATGGGTCAAGAATAAAATCAATAACGCGACGCTGGCGCACCACCACCTCCGCCGTAGCCGTATCTCCCGGACGTAATTGAATACAGTCCTTTCCACTAGGAATACAAGTTTTATTTAACTCAATTTCTAGCTCATAAATTGCTACTCTTCCCTGAGATGTTTCTTGCATTTTCGTAGTTGGAGAAATTTTGATTAAACTTCCATCAACTACCCCATAGTCCTGAAAAGGATAAGCATCAAACTTCATCTTAACCGCCATTCCTTTCTGTAATGAACCACTTTGTGTAGTCGCCATTTCTGCTTTCAATAAAATATTCGCGTCTTGGGGCGCTATTTCTACAATCATTCCTCCTTGTTGTACCACATCTCCCACCCCAGAAATCGGCAAACTAAAAATAGTCCCTCCTTCTTGCGCTCGAACAACACGTTTTTCTAATTCAAAGTTTAAAGATTCAATATCTTTATCCCCTTGAGCGATTTCGGATTGAAGGTTAATTATCTGACCATCTAAAGTTTTGAGTTGTTCTTTTATTTTAGAAACAGCAAGTTCACCGGAATGAAGAATGGTTTGAGAACTACTCTCTTGCTCGGCTAAACGTAACTCAGCCTGCTGAATATCCGCCTGAGCTTGATGAATAACCCGCTCATAACTGCGTCTCTGTTCCGCCAACCGCAACTCAGCTTGTTCAATATCTGCATCAGCTTGATGAATAATTCGCTCATAGCTGCTTTCCTGCTCTTCTAGTCGCAGTCTGGCTTGTTCAATATCTGCTTGACTTTGCTCCCAAATTCTTTGTCTTTCCTCTTTTATATCTTCCTGTTCAATTACCCGAACTTCTGTGACTACACCATCGTCTGAAAGATTTTGATATCGTTCAACTTCTCGGATTGCTTTTTGCCATCGCATTTCTGCCAAGGTATATGCAGTTTTGCTATCCTGTAGCTGTCGTTTTGCTTGCCGAATTTGAGCCAGATTTTCTTCTCTCTGTAAATTTAATATTCTCCTGAGAGCAGCTAAATTTTGTTCTGCTTGATGAACCTGGGTCAGTTTTTCCTGCTCCTGTAAATTGTATGTAGTTTTCAGCGATTGAAGGTTCCTCCTTGCTTGCTCCACCTGGGATAGTTTCTCTAATTGTTGAGACTGATTTTGCCGTTCTTGGGTAAGCAGTTCGGTTTCTAGCTGATTTTTTTGTTGTTTTAGTGTATTCAGTCGATTTTCTTTACTTTGCTGCTGAAGTTGTAGTTGAATAATTCGTTCACGAATAGGGAGACTGTCCAGTTCCATTAAAATATCCCCGGCTTTTACTATGTCTCCTTCTTCAATATTTAGCATTTCCACTTTAGCAGTTTGGGAATTAAGAACAGCAGATGTATAGGCTAAATTTAGCTTCTGCTTAATCGTACCTCCTTGCGGTTCTAACCGTCCCCTAGCACTGCCGGTTTCATCTACCTGAGACAACATCCCCCAAGGCAGAGCGATCGCCACAAAAACGATTAAAAAATAGAGAAGTCCTCGCGTCCACCGCTGAGGTAACGCATCTAATAGTTCCTTTGTGGCAAAAGACCAATCCGCCGAAGGATTTAGGTCGCTTGCCGGTAGATTTGGGGAGGTCAAAGGATTAGACCCAGCTTGTGTGTTGTCTGTGTCTAAACTTTTATGACCATTTAAGTCTGCTTGATAAATCTCATTAAACTGTGGCATAATTTATGAAAATCTTGCTCAGATTTAAGAACATTAGCTAAGTTGCTGGTGATTTAAATAGTAGTAATGCCCTTTTTTGGCCATTAACTGCTCGTGATTTCCTTGCTCGATTAATACTCCTCTATCTAAAACTAAAATTACATCAGCATTTCTAACGGTAGATAAGCGATGGGCAATAATTAATGTTGTGCGGTCTTTCAGAATTCTATTCAAATTAGTTTGAATAATTCGCTCCGACTCCACATCTAAGTGGGAAGTCGCCTCATCAAAAACCAATAAACGAGGATTGCCCAATAAAGCCCTAGCGATCGCTAATCTTTGCCGTTGACCACCAGACAATAACCCCCCACCTTCACCAATCTGGGTTTCATAACTCATCGGTAATTTTTGAATAAACTCGTCAGCACCCGCTAATTGAGCCGCTTCGATAATTTCCGCCTGAGTTGCAGAAGGTCGCGCTAGAGTCAGGTTGTCCCGAATTGTGCCACCAAATAAAAAAGTATCCTGGTCAACAACACCAACCCTTTGACGCAAAGAAGGTAAAGAAATGCTAGTTATGTCATAACCATCAATTAAAATCTTGCCGTCTGTAGGGGGATACAGCCCCAAAACCAGCTTAGAAATCGTGGTTTTTCCTGAACCAGAACGCCCCACTAAAGCTATAGTCTGTCCGGCTCTGATTTCAAAACTGAGATTCTCTAAAACATTAGTTTCGCTTTCTGGGTGGTAACGAAATGTCACCTTGTCAAAAATAATATCTCCTCGTAAGTTTGTTAAATAATAACGAGCCTGCGATTGCAAATCTTCCTCTGGTTCTGTATCGATTACATCATTAATTCGCTCTACTGCAATAATTACCTCCTGGAACTCATTCCACAGAACCGTTAACCGCTGAAAAGGGTTAATTACATTGCCAATTAACATATTAAAAGCCACCAACTGCCCAATGGTTAATTCTCCTTGAATCACTAACCAAGCCCCAAACCAAAGTAACCCAGTCGTAACTATAGATTCAATGGTTAAGCTAAATACTTGGAGTCGGTTGCTAATAATCTGCCCAGAAAAAGTCTTGCGGATTGACTTGTTGAGAAACTCCTCCCAACGCCAGCGCACCACTTGCTCAATTGCCAGAGATTTGACCGTGCGTACACCAGTCAGAGATTGAATTAAATAACCACTTTCTTCCGCTAATGCGGCAAATATTTCTCGGGATATCTTTTGTAGGAAAGGAGTAGCAATGATAGCCAGCAAGAAAAATGGTGGTACAATTACTAATGCCAGTAAAGCCATTTTCCAGCTATACCAGAACATAAGTCCCACATAAATAAAGATTGTGAGCAAATCTAATAAAATAGATAGGGCTTCACCCGTTAAAAAACGCTCAATTTTGCGGTTTTCCTGCACCCTAGCCATGATATCCCCCACATAGCGAAACTCAAAAAACCGCAGGGGTAATCGGAAAGTGTGGGTAATAAATCCCACAATCATGGCTAAATGTACTTTGTTGGCAGTGTGGTCGAGGAGATATTGTCGTAACCCGGTCAGAGCAACCCTAAATAAACCAAAAATGACTAACCCTAATCCCACAGCCGTTAAGGTTAATGTACTGCCTTGAACAACTACCCGGTCGAGGAGTAGCTGAGTAAATAGGGGGGTAACTAATCCAAAAATTTGAATGGCTACGGAGGCAATAAATACTTCTAGCAATACTTGACCGTGAGGACTGGCTAAATTAAAAAACTGCCAGAAGGGGGTAGTGTGATTTTTGAGTTCTTTGATTAAAGCTGTTGGTTGTAGGAGTAATGTATAACCCTGCCAACCTGTTTTAAATTCTCGGTATGTTAAACTACGTTGACCAATAGCAGGGTCAGCAACAATTACTGTATTGGGAGTGATTTCATAAACCACTATATAATGTTTGCCTTCCCAGTGAGCGATCGCGGGCAATTTTTGTTTAGCCAGTTGGTCAATACTTGCTTTCACAGGTCTAGTGGAAAATCCGATACTTTCCGCCGCAGCGGATAATCCTCGCAAGGAAGCCCCATTTGCATCTACATTAGCAATATCTCGAATGCGGTTGACACTAAAATTTTTGCCCCAGTAACGAGCAACCATCACCAAACAAGCTGCACCGCAGTCCGAACCGCTTTGTTGCTCAAAAAAAGGATAGCGTCTAGTAATATGCTGCCAAAGATGAGTAACTCGCTGAGTGGGACTGGGAAAGTAGGCTTTGTTAACTTTTTGCTGGTGGGTTTTTAGATATATTTCATCTTTGATTGTGCTAATTTCTGCGATTAGTTCCTGGTCGGCGTTTACTGATAAATCCGGTTGATTATTGATATTAAACTTGGCTTTTTGTTCATTATCTTTAGTTGTGGCTAAATTGTACAAATACTCCTTAAATTTGGAATTTTTCTGAATTATAGAGTGCAAAAGTTGACCGGAAATATAGCAAATCTCTGCTTGAGGCGAAACCCTGACAGCATAATCTAAAAAACCGGCTTCAGGAAACAAAGTACATTCCCCAAATAGTTGATCGGGATGCAGGGTGGTAATTAAGTCCTTGCTACTGTTAACCAGTCTTACTTTACCCGCTATGACAATATATAAGCCATCGGATTCTGAGATATGTTGCAAAAACAAACCGGGTTCAGGTTTTTTGAATTCAGCCGACTTAACTAAAATCGCTAACTCCTTTTCTGATAAAAATTCACCGATTAGACCAGATAGATATTCTTTGGTAGTCATTTCTTAAACGAGAGTGGTTCCAACGCTTAATAGCAGTTAATAAATTTTGGGTTATAGTTTAAGAAAACGCAACATCTTCTGGAATGTCCCTAATCACAATGCCGCTTTTACTGGACTGGTTAGTTTCTGATTTTTTTGGATCGTTTTTCTCAAGGTTATTCGATTTAGGTCTAGTAGATAAACCAATTTGTTTGAGCAGTCTGTTAATATGGCGATCGCTGATTTTAATCCCTAATTCCGCCCATAAGTGTTCACTGAGTTTCTTTGCTGTCCACTGTCGAGTATGATAAGTAAAATCACGGTTAGGCACTTTAACTTCTCTAGGGCTTTGAGTGACCAACTCCCTCAACCGCTGCAAGCATCGATCATTTACAGTTTGAGGTCTGCCAATTGCGTTACTATTCCACTGGTGAGCCTGACCAGACTTGGCGAGGGTTATCCAATGGCGTGCTGTACTATGGGAACAGCCCAACTCTTGGCAAATTTGGGTTTGGGTTTTACCCTCATCTGCCAGTAACATAATTTTAATCCGCTTGAAATACTGCTTGGACAAGCTTTGTTTAAGGCTTTTTTCCAAGTATTTACGCTGAAAAACAGTCAAAATTTGACCGGAGTTATTAGAAAGATTTAGATCTTTTTGAGATGATTCCATAAACAACCCTGTATACAGTACAATAGAATCTTGAAGCTAGACTAAATACCGACCCTGATTCGCTCGTCTATAAAGATTTTAAAATGATATGATTGATGAAAACAATACTTCAGAGTGGATTCACCTTGTATTTTATCATACTCAATTATCCTTCAACAGTAAAAAAGTGGGATTTAGGGGGTATTCCTGATGTATTTATAAAATAGTATTTTGTTTTCAAATCGTTAAAAATGTGGGATAATGGGGGGCTATGGATCATTAACTGGCAAAAAAGAAGATAGAAAGAGGTTAAGTGTAGAGACAGGGCTTTAAGGAGTCTGACAAAAAGGGAGGAGAGCCAGAACTCTCAATGGTAGATAACACTCAAACCCTTGAGAGTCTGTGAAATATAACCCCCCGCTCTAAAATGCACTGAATCCGTTTATCACGACCGTGACCCGGCTATGGCTTATCGACGAAAGCATCAGGCTCGCTCCTCTCGCCTTGAGTTCCCGGTTCTCTCTTACCCTCCTACGGCTCACGCTTAAATTTTTGCCAGTCAATCAGGCCGACTTAGATTAATCAATGCCTAGTATCTCAACTTATTTTCCATTTGCCAACCCCAAAAAAGTGAGACTTAGGGGGACTTTAAAATCACGCCCCAAAAACAGGATTGTGAGAAAAAATAATATAACGTACCTAAAAAGGTGAAAATGTGGGAAAATGGGGGGTGCATAAACAACAAAACTACAACCTGGGTGAGCAGCTATGGAGATTCAGGAAGCGTTGCAGTGGACCGATCGCCTGCTTCTAAAGACTACGGGAAAATACCTAGATAGCCTGCAACGCGCCATCTTAGAAGGTGCATGGCAAGGTAAAGGATATAAAGACATAGCAGACGAATACCACTGTACGAGCGATCACGTCAGGAAATCAGCATCCGACTTATGGAAACTCCTCTCGGAACTACTGGGAGAGGATGTAAAAAAAAAGAATGTACGATCGCTCATCGAAAACGGAATATTCTCTTATCACAACGATGGCGTACATATCGGCAATCACATAAATAATGTCTGTAGTGAGTTATACAACGAGCCAAAAATCTCAACCAACCCATCATCCAGCAGTAGCGAATCCGATACCATACCCCGCCAGGATCTTAGCCAAGCCCCCGAATACGATCGCCTCCACCCCCGTCACGACGAACTCACCACCCTCAAACAGTGGATAGTCAGCGAACATAGCCGCATCATCACCCTAACTGGATTATCGGGAATCGGTAAAACCGCCCTCGCCAGACAACTCGTCGAACAAATAAAAGACCACTTCGATCGCCTCCTCTGGTGTAGCCAGCGAAAATTCCCCAACCTAGAAACCCTACAAAACCACATCAGCCAGTTTGTCGCCACAACCGCCACCCCCCAGCCATCCCTCCTAGAGTCTCTGAGAACTCACCGTTGCTTCATCATCCTCGACGACTTCCAACACAGCCTAACCTCCGGTCACTTCGTCGAAAGCTACCGTCGAGACTATCAAGGCTATAGTCAACTCATCCGTGAACTCGGGACTTTCTCTCATCAAAGTTGTGTTTTGCTGCTGACTTGGGAACACCCCCCAGACATCGCCGCCTTAGAAACAGAAACCCACCACTGTAAAACCCTCCCCGTTCAAGGCGTTCCTCAACTGGCCAGTCAAATCCTCCGCGATCGCCAACTCCAAGACCCCAAACAATGGCCAGAACTCAGCCAACTCTTCAACCATAACCCCTTATGGCTAAATATCACCGCCTCAACCATCCATGAATTATTCAACGGTAGCGTCCAACAATTTCTCTCCTACCCCAGCCTCTTTTTAGGAGACTTAGAACCCATCCTCAACCGACATTATCAACGCCTCAGCGACTCGGAAAAAACCCTGCTGCATTGGTTAGCCCAGCAAAACCCGCCCGTCACCATCAACCAGAAACCCCCCAATCTTTTATCGAACCGAGAGTTCTTAAAAGCCGTCCAATCTCTCAAACGACGTAGCTTATTAGACTCCTCATCCCATTTAACCCTACAGCCCGTCATCCGACAATACATCCGAAACTTAGCTGAATGCGGGGACTCAAACTAATCCCAGGACCCGAATACACCTCACCCCCAATTATCGGGGTGGGTAGGTTTCCTCTCGTTCACCCTCAAGGGATGGCTGACTCCAACGGTTTTTTAGACCCGGTTGGCGGGATAAATTGACAACCTCTCGACCGCTTTCTGCTTCCTTTTGACGTAAGTCTTCAAAGATAGGATTCAAGTCGTAGTCGAAAGACACTGACAGGGGAATAATCGGTTCAAAATCTCTATTAACGATTCCAGTAATCATCCAATTCTCTTGGTTCGTCCACCGAAGCGACGGACATAGCCCGAACCGATTCGAACAATCCAGATTTGAGCATCAGGGTGAGTAGCTTCAAGGCGATCGCCGGCGGCAATTTCACTCACATCGACTTCAAAATCTCCAGTTTCTAAATCAATCACCACAATAGAAACCGGGTTGATGGCAAAATCCCTGTGAGAAGGCAAAACTCCGGTAGAAGCCCGGTTTCTGAGTCTCCGGCGATAGGTTATCCGCAATGGTGGGCGATCGCTCCCCCGGCTGCTAAGATTTAAGCAGGAGATTTCAGCCTAGGAGAGTTACCCATGAGTTTAGTAATTTCCGATGACCTAGTAAAGGCGAGTGGCTTTTTATGAAAATGAGCTATTGTTGGAAATTGTGCTGATGTTATTTCAGCAAGATAAAATTAGCTTAGGGAAAGCCAATGAGTTATTATACGGAATCCAGGTTTGAAACAGCCTAATATCGCAGCTTTGTTGGAGCATTTTAATTCCCGGTGCGGTGCATGAGGAATTATGGGATTCCAGGGCTGGGGAAACTGTGATTACAGCAGTGCGATCTACACTTTGGATAGATCTTCAATCTGTACAAAATCAAGGAGTTGTTCGGCTTGAGACAAAGGATAAACCTCATCCTGACGTTTTCAGAGAAATTCCCACCGATTTTGAATGGCTGGGGGCAGTTGAAAACGAGTAATTTCAAAGGGAATTTAGACGATTTCGGGTATAAATTTCGTTAGCCTAAGTCTGTATTTATGATGATTATATTCTAATCAATCAATCTGAGAAACCGGGTTTATTTAATAAGTATTGGCTAAAATGCGCTCATTATTGTGGAAACCCGGTTTCTTTTTCTGTTGGTTAACCATCAGTTGGTTACGGGGTGTTATGGTGCGTTACGAGGCGGATTTGTAGGATAATTATTAGTTAATTAAATTATCGCCGCTTCTAACAGACCCTACCGCTGAAATTACCGCCATTAAAACTCATCATAATATTTGGCTAAGTGTTTAAGTTTCAACCGCAACAACGGGAGTGTAAATTTCCACAACTTGAGTCTTGAGGCTGCCTTTAAGTCTTGGTAATTATACATAACCTCTCACACAAAACTGGATCTGTGAGTTTCTGGGGCGATCGCCTATAGCCAGACAAACCCAACCTGCTAAACTATATCGGGACTAACCCAGTTTGTTAGTCATGCTATTTAAATTAATGATAAGATCGACGATTGTTACTGGTGAGAGTTAAAATTGACACCCATAACCCCCCCCTAGTAGGTCATTGGGGGCGGTTAATCTTGGCTATTTACTGGGAATCATGAAAAAAGACATTCCTCCTTTGTTTGGGAAAACTAAATTTATCGAAGGTCAAATAGACGAGTTTCTGGATAAGATATCAGAAGGATGTCTATATTTTGAAATGGGAGTTTCTGCTTATTTGGACTCTCAAAATGTCACCAAAAGCTGTGAAAATAAAATGGAGCAATTGCGGGATTTAAAGCGCCGCTGCAATGAACTTAGGCGGGCTATTGAATCCCAATTATATACCGAAATGTTGATTCCCGACTCCCGTGGTGATGTTTTAAGTTTGTTGGAGGATTTATACTATTTAATTGATGTGTTTGGCGACAGTTATCAAAGTATTATTATTGAACATCCAGATATCCCAGAAGACTATCATCAAGACTTTAAAGAATTGACCGGAATGGTCGTTAAAAGTGTCGAAACTGTCGTCATTGCGGCGCGGGCTTTTTTCCGTCATCCTGATGCCGTTCGCGATCATCTTTATCGCGTTCGGGTCTATGAAACTGAAAGCGATCGCATTGCTATTAGACTCAAAACAAATATCTTTAATTCCCAACTACCTTTGGAACGTAAAATGCAGTTGCGCGACGGAGTTGATTTGATTGATGGTCTCGCTGATGCTGCTGAAGATGCTGGGGATGAGTTATCAATTTATGCGATTAAGCGAGTCCTCTAAAACAGCTTAATTATCTCCTCAATTTTTCGGTAAACTTGATGTAAATTTCCTAGAGTCAGCCAGTCATAAATCAGGTAAACATGGACGCGATCGCCATTTTAATTTTTCTATCAAGCGGCTTATTTCTAGGCTGGTCTTTGGGCGCAAATGATGCCGCCAATGTCTTCGGGACTGCCGTTGGTAGTCGCATGGTAAAGTTTAGTACAGCAGCCTTTATCTGTAGTATATTCGTAATTCTTGGCGCAGTAGTGGGGGGGGCTGGTGCCGCCGCTGGACTAGGAGAATTAGGCGCTGTTAATACCATTGCTGGTGCGTTTACCGCCGCTTTTGCTGCTGCTTTAACCGTCTTCTGGATGACCAAAATTGGTTTACCTGTTTCCACCACCCAAGCCGTTGTCGGTGCCATTATTGGCTGGAATCAATTTAGTGGTTCCATAACAGATACCGATACCCTCATAAAAATTCTCGGAACCTGGGTTGCTTGCCCCATCTTGGGTGCTATTTTTGCCGCCGGGCTTTATTTGGTGGTAATGGCTATTCTCGCACGTCTCAGACTGCATCTGCTGCGGCTAGATCTTTATACCCGCGCTGGGTTAATTTTAGCAGGCGCTTTCGGTTCCTATGCTCTCGGTGCTAATAATATTGGCAATGTTATGGGCGTGTTTGTCTCTTCTTCACCCTTCACTAATTTTAATATTGGGTCGGTCAGTATTTCCTCGGTTCAACAACTTTTTTTAATGGGGGGAATTGCGATCGCTATTGGTGTTTACACTTACTCGAAACGGGTCATGATGACCGTTGGTAATAGCTTAATGCCTCTCTCTCCCGTCGCCGCCTTTGTCGTAGTTGTCGCCCATTCTTTAGTATTATATATATTTTCCTCCACTGGGTTAGAAAGCCTCTTAGCTAATGCCGGTTTACCGACTATTCCCCTCATTCCCGTTTCTAGTTCTCAAGCCGTCGTTGGGGCGGTTATTGGCATTGGACTTTTGAAGGGTATTAAAAGCGCCCGCCAAATTCGCTGGCGTGTTTTATTGGGTATTGCTTCCGGCTGGGTTTCTACCCCTATTATAGCAGCCATTATCAGTCTAGTTATGCTATTTATTTTACAAAATGTCTTTAATCAACCCGTCTATCAAAGTGTAGAATATCAGCTATCCCAAACAGTTTTAAATAAATTGGAACAGGTGGGAATACCTACCGAACCCCTACAAGATATCAGCGATCGCACTATTAGCGGTGGCGTGAATTTTCGAGATGAAGTTAGGGCACGCATGACCCTAGATAAAGAACAGGAAAAACAACTCCTTTACCTCGCCCAAATTCACCTAATATATATCGACCCTTTCCAAATTAAAAACCTCAATACAAGCTATCTCAATTCCGACCAAATTCGTGCCATTGGGCGGTTATCTGGGCGGACATTTTTTCACCGTTGGCAATTAGCAGAAGCCCTCGCCCAAGAGTCAGAGTCCTGGCAATTTCAGCCGCCCATAACCCGCTATAAAGATGATAACAACAAACTTCAGCAACAACTTAATTATGTAGGCGATCGCTTTCATGCACCCCTGAGAATGATTAACTAGCCTGACCGTCTAACTGTCAATTGCCGGATTTTTCACAGCATCTAAAAGCCCTTGTAATTCCTCCCCTTCTATCACTTCAGTAGCCAAAACTTTCAGGGATATTGTATCTAATAACTCTCGGTTAAATTCCAGAATATCCAAGGCTTGTTGATAAGCCGTTTCCACAATTTCCCGAACCTCAGCATCAATAGCCTCCGCTGTTTTTTCACTAATAGAACGTCGTCTATTACCATCACCCATTCCCAAAAAGTTAGGTTTTCCCCCTTCATCATAAGCCAAAGGTCCTAGGACTTGACTCATACCATAAGTAGTTACCATTTTTTCCGCTAAATTCGTAGCCCGGCGCAGGTCATCAGAAGCCCCATTAGTCACCCTTTCAAAAACAATTTTTTCCGCAGCCCTTCCCCCTAATAAAGTAGCAATTTGTTCCCGAAATTCCCTTTCATCCATTAAAAATCTATCCTCAGTAGGCATTTTTAAAGTATAGCCCAAAGCACTTAAACCACGGGGAACAATCGAAATTTTAGCAACTTTTCCACCCCCCGGCATTAACGCCCCAACTAAAGCGTGTCCGACTTCGTGATAAGCCACAATTTTCTTTTCTTTGTCACTCAAAACCCGGCTGCGTTTTTCCAGCCCAGCAACCACCCTTTCTATGGCTTCATAAAAATCTTGTTGTCCCACCAGTTTCCGATGCCTTCTTGCTGCCAACAAAGCCGCCTCATTCACTAAATTTGCCAGGTCTGCACCCCCAAAACCAGGAGTGCGAGTAGCGATCGCTTGCAGATCCACATCAGATTCTAATTTAACCCGTTTCGCATAGATATCTAAAATCGCTTTTCTACCTGCTAAGTCAGGACGATCAACCAACACTTGACGGTCAAACCTTCCCGGGCGTAATAAAGCCGCATCTAAAGCCTCTGGGCGGTTAGTAGCAGCTAACACAATCACCGTTTCCGCCCCCACTGCAAACCCATCCATTTCCGTTAATAATTGGTTCAGTGTTTGTTCTCTTTCGTCACTACTACCACTTTGAAAACCGCCACCGCCGCCACTTCTGGATTTACCGATCGCATCTAATTCGTCAATAAAAATAATACAAGGTGCCTTCGTTTTTGCCTGTTCAAATAAATCTCTAACTCGCGCCGCCCCCGTCCCCACAAATAACTCCACAAATTCCGAAGCCGAAATGCTAAAAAACGGGACTCCCGCCTCTCCAGCCACCGCTTTCGCCATCAGAGTTTTACCAGTCCCTGGCGGTCCTACTAATAATAAACCCTTGGGAATTCTTGCGCCAATTTCGAGAAATCTTTGGGGATTTTTCAGGAAGTCTACCACCTCGGCTAGTTCAGCTTTGGCTTCCTCAACTCCCGCAATATCATCAAAAGTAATTTTTGCCGACTCTCCCTCAACATATACCTTCGCTTTACTTTTGCTAATTGATAGCGCTCCTTGGGGGTCTCGTTTCATAAAAAATTGAAAAGCAGCCACTAAAATTAACGGCGGAACTACCCAATTTAACAATACATTAAACCAGGCATTTTGGGGAGGTGGCGGCGCGGCGAAATCTATACCTTGGGCTTGTAAACGTTTGGGAAGTTCCGGGTCAAAAACTGGAGTAGTCGCTAAAATTCGGGGGGGTTCCTCTCCTTCTGGTCGCAGTTGATAGCGAATTTCATTATCCCCCAGCAACACCGCTTGAACTTCCCCCCTTTCAATTTGTTGGATAAACAAACTATAGGGAACTTTGGGAATTCTGGGTCGAGTAATTTGCGGCACTAACCAATTGCCAATTAAAATCAACCCGGCTAGAATTAAGAGTAAATTAGCGATTTTTCTGGATTTAGGAATTTTCGGTTTTTTCTTAATACTCATAGGTTGATACCACAGTGGAGATCTATTATCTATTCTACTGCATTCTATCTAATGTGCGATATTGAATAGCCTCGCCAATATGGTTAGGTTTGATGTTGTCCTCTCCCGCTAGGTCGGCGATCGTCCTGGCTACTTTCAAAACGCGATCGCTTCCCCGCGCCGACAGTCCTAGACGGCGGATAGCTGCTTCGAGAAGTTGACAACTCCCCTGGTCTAGTTGACACCACCGCTGAATTTGGCGACTCTGCATCTCTGCATTACACTGTAAATGGGGTTCATCTTGGAATCGATGATAAGCCCTTTCCCGTCCTTTTTGGACTCTTTCTAGTACAGTTTCTGATGATTCCGCGTTGGAATGGCGGGTAATTTCTTCCGGCTTGAGTCGGTTAACTGCTACTTGCAAATCAATCCTATCCATCAGAGGACCTGATAGTTTTGCCCAATATTGTTCCCGTTGACGAGGAGAACAGGTACAGGCTTGTATGGGGTCGCCATAATATCCACAAGGACAGGGATTTGTACTCGCAATTAACGTGAATTGGGAGGGGAAAACGACTGATAAACGGGTGCGGGTGACGGTGACAAATCCATCCTCTAGGGGTTGTCTTAAAAACTCCAAAACATTCCGGCGAAATTCGGTTAATTCATCGAGGAACAAAATGCCGCGATGGGCTAAAGAAATCTCCCCCGGTTTGGGATAACTTCCACCACCTACCAAAGAGGGTCCAGAGGCGGAATGGTGGGGGCTACGAAAGGGGCGATCGCTCACTAAAGTTCCCCGATTTTTTAACAGTCCCGCTACCGAATGAATGCGGGTAACTTCTAGGGCTTCTTCAAAGTTTAACGGCGGTAAAATACCTGGTAAACGTCTCGCTAACATGGTTTTACCACTACCTGGCGGACCTACAAAAATGAGGTTATGACCCCCGGTGGCAGCAATTTCCAAGGCGCGGCGGGCGTGGGATTGTCCTTTAACATCTTTTAGGTCTAAATTAGTGGATTTTGGGGTAGCTAAAATCCGCGAACTATCTAACCTGATGGGCTGATGATTGTCGGGATTATTCAGAAAATCTACTACCTCGAAAATCGACTTAAAACCATACACCGAAACCCCCTGAACTACCGCCGCCTCCCTAGCGTTGTCTTCGGGAACTACTAAGCCAGTAATTCCCATATTTTGCGCTTCGGCTGCGATAGGTAATACCCCCGCTACCGGACGCAAACTTCCATCTAAGGATACTTCCCCTAAAAACAGAAAATCTCCCAATAAATCGGCTTTTATCTGTTCGGAAGCTGCTAAAATACCAATACTTATCGGGAGGTCAAAACAAGGCCCTTCCTTCCGCAAATCGGCGGGAGTTAGGTTAATTACTATATTTCCCATGGGGAAACTATAACCAGCATTTTTGAGGGTGGCTTTCACCCTTTCCCGCGACTCCTGAACCGCTGTATCAGGTAAACCTAAAACAATGATTTTGGGGAGTCCTCCCGAAAGATCTACCTCAACTCCGACTTTTACCGCATCAATACCAACTACGGACGCACTCCAAACTCTCGCTAACATAATACAATTATTGATGACTTGTAGGATGGCTATTTTTATGGTATATTAGTAGGATAAGTATTATCCTAAATTTCAGAAAATCTTAACTAACTGCTATGTCTTTCTATAAGCAAAACCTAGAAGCGTTTATTAAACTCCTGACAACTCAGCCTAAATTGTTCACTGATGCTAAATGTCAAGAACTGCTGACTTTAATTGAACCTTTACCAGATGATATCGAAACTTTATCAACGGCGATCGCTAGTTGGTACGAAAAATATGATCCCATTGTTGATGCACAATTGGACATTCTCAATCATTGGAATTTTACGGAAACTTCCCATTTCCCAGCGGCTACGGCGCGTCCTGGCGCTAATTCTGCGGCGGCTACACCCACAACAATTAATAAAGAACTCTTGAAAAGTGCGATTCTCAAAACTCAACCGAAATCGCCTCACTAACCATCCTAATTAATGGCTATAAGGGAGTAAGCCATTCCCATATAGCCACTAACTTTTCAGTTGACCTCTCTCTTTAAATCCCAACATTCTCGAGAACTTCGTATAAAATCGAGTTAATGAAACTCAAAGCCAAAGCGCCAATTAAAGCACTCCAAATACCCCGACGGAGATAGAAACCTCTCACTAGCCAAGCCGCTAGTCCAAAAATCGCCATATTCAACAATAAGGTGATAATGAAACTCGAAAAAACCACGGTCAGAGGGACAGCAAGTCGGACTAAGAGATTTAATAACCCGAAAACAGCGGAGGATGTTAAGGCTTTTTTAAAGTCTTCAATTTCTACCCCGGTAAATTTGCTGAGTTTAGCAATTAAAAATAAGCTGACCGCAGTCACCAACCAAGCAATGATTAAATTCATTAGACCCATCATTTAGACCTCAGTATTAAGTTGTATGGTCGGAGGATTTCTTGATGAGATGTGTTACTAATTAATCAGCCATGACCCGCCAGCCTTGAGTTGAGTAATTCTACCTCACCCCTGAAAGAAATCTCCCGCCAACTCTATTAAACATTAAATCGGAACAACATGACATCCCCCTCTTGGACGATATATTCCTTACCTTCACTGCGGACTAAGCCTTTATCCTTAGCCGCATTCATAGACCCATGAGTAACTAAGTCTTGATAAGCTACGGTTTCGGCGCGGATAAAACCCCTTTCAAAATCAGAGTGAATAACTCCGGCGGCTTGGGGTGCGGACATTCCCTCGTGGATAGTCCAGGCGCGAGTTTCTTTGGGTCCGGTGGTCAAAAATGTTCTCAGTCCTAAGAGTTTATAGGTAGCCGCAATTAGGGATTTTAAACCGCCTTCTTGCACTCCCAGTGATTCCAAAAAGTCCTGCTTTTCGGAGTCGGAAAGTTC
Organism: Limnospira sp. PMC 289.06; assembly: GCF_032350395.1. NCBI lineage: Bacteria > Bacillati > Cyanobacteriota > Cyanophyceae > Oscillatoriales > Sirenicapillariaceae > Limnospira > Limnospira sp. PMC 289.06. The sequence goes on along the minus strand of NZ_JARPLC010000042.1, from coordinate 15,505 downwards.
TACAAGTTCTGATTCTACTTGAGCGGATATAATCACAACTTGGGCATTTTCTTGGGAAGCGATCGCTCTCACTTTTTCCACCCATTCGTTACCGGTAGCCAAATCATCTTCGGACACATTAGCCGCATAAATAATCGGCTTTCTGGTCAATAAACCCAAGCCCTTAATCGCCTCGGCTTCTTCTTCGGATAAATCGACCAAACGGGCAGATTTTCCCTCGTTTAAGACGGCGGCAATTTTCTCTAAAGCACCCAATTCTAACTGGGCTTCTTTGCTAGTGCGGGCTTGTTTGCGGGTGCGTTCTATGCGACGTTCTACCTGAGACAAATCACGATAAGCCAATTCCAGATTAATAATTTCAATATCCCGCACCGGATCGACGGAACCGGACACATGAATAATATCATCATTTTCAAAGCAGCGGACGACCTGAACGATCGCATCTACCTCCCGAATATGGGAGAGAAACTGATTACCCAATCCCTCCCCTTGACTAGCACCTTGCACGAGTCCAGCGATATCAACAAATTCAATTCTGGTAGGGACAATTTGTTCGGAATTAGAAATTTTAGCTAATACCTGTAAACGTTGATCAGGAACCGCGACGACCCCGACATTAGGTTCAATGGTACAAAAGGGAAAATTAGCAGCCTGGGCTTTAGCATTAGCAACTAGGGCATTAAAAAGAGTAGATTTTCCGACATTAGGTAATCCTACAATTCCGGCGGTAAGCATACAGTTCTATAAAATTTTTATAGTGGTTGGATATATGTTATAATACCAGTAAACAGTCAAAATCTAAATAATAGATCAGCCGGAATCTGCGACCTGTGTGGATGTGGATCAATTATGGATCAAAATCAAACTCCCCTATTAACAGCCCTTAAACAAGCGGCGGAAACACCGGGTGCGGCTTTTTATACCCCAGGACATCGGCGGGGACAGGGAATTCCCGAATCTTTGGCCGCGGTTTTCGGGTCGCAAGTATTTAGGGCGGACTTGCCAGAATTGCCAGAATTAGATAATCTATTCGCACCGGAGGGAGTGATTAAACAGGCTCAGGAATTAGCAGCGGCAGCGTTTGGGGGCGACCTGTGCAGATTTTTGGTCAATGGTTCAACGGTGGGGATTATCGCGTCAATTTTAGCGACCTGTGACCCAGAAGACAAAATTCTCCTACCGCGAAACATTCATAAATCGGTAATCTCAGGATTAGTGATATCGGGGGCGCGGGCTATTTTTATTAATCCTGAATATGACCAGGATTGGCATTTACCGCTGAGTCTGACCCCAAAAGCGATCGCCCAAGCCCTAGATGAACACCCAGACATCAAAGCCGTGATGGTAGTATATCCCACCTATCACGGCATCTGTGGTAATTTAGCAGCCATAGCCACCATAGTTCATAACTATAACATCCCCCTACTGGTAGACGAAGCCCATGGCGGACATTTTCACTTTCATCAGCAACTACCCCCAAGCGCCCTACAATGCGGGGCTGATTTAACGGTACAATCTACCCATAAAGTGCTAGGGGCAATGAATCAAGCCTCAATGGTACAGATTAAAGGCGATCGCATCAACCTCACCCGTCTGGATAACGCCCTACAAATGCTACAAACCACCAGCCCCAGTTATCTGCTGTTAGCTTCTCTGGATGCAGCCCGCCATCAAATGGTCAATCAGGGTCAAAAAAGGCTCACAGAAGCGCTAGAATTAGCACAGAGGGCAAAAACTCAATTAGAAAACTTACCCGGTTTACGGGTCTATCATCCCCCGGTAACTGCTGGGTGTGTTGCTTTAGACCCAACCCGGTTAACGGTTAAGGTCAGCGACTGCGGGTTAAGTGGTTATGAAGCAGACACAATTCTGCATCAACAGTTTCGGGTAACTGCTGAGTTACCAGATCTCGAACACTTGACGATGATCATCAGTCCCGCCAACAGCCAAGGGGATATCGATCAGATGATTAAGGGATTCGCATTTCTCAGCCAGCAGGCTGTATCTGGAGAACTAGAAAATTCCCCCACACTAAACCAGCAGGACTGGCAGATGATCGATACTATATCAGCCTTTGCTACCCCCATAGCTGAGGTTTCGGCGATGTCTGTCCGAGATGCCTTTTTTGCCAAAACCATCTCACTACCAACTCCAGACTGTCCGGGTAAAATTAGCGCTGAGTGTGTTTGTCCCTATCCCCCAGGTGTGCCAATTTTGTGGCCGGGGGAAGCTATATCTAAAAAAGCGATCGCATTTTTGCAACAGGTACAAGCCTTGGGGGGAGAAATTACCGGATGTAGCGATAATACCTTAGCAACCCTGCGGGTAATTGATCATTGAAACTCCCGCCCTGGCTTTCTATTTCAAGTCCCCTAGCAGCACAAGTCACCAATTATTTTATGTCTTCCCCACTTTGGCCTTATATTACCCCAGGCATTCCCGATGACCTATTTGAACGTTTACCAGGAATTCCCATGAGTAAACGGGAGGTAAGATTGCTGTTGATTTCCTATCTACGGCTACAGCCAGATTGTATAGTGTGGGATATTGGGGCGGGAACTGGAACCATTGCGGTAGAAACTGGTTTATTATGTCCCCAGGGTAGAATTATTGCCGTGGAAAGAGATGGGGAAGTGGCTAATCTGATCCGCACTAATTGCGATCGCTTCGGTGTCACCAATGTAGATGTCATTGAAGGAAACGCCCCCGACTGTTTGCATGGACTCAAGAACCTTCCCCACCGCGTCTGTTTAGAGGGAGGAAAAGCCATCAAAGATATTCTAGTTACGGTGTGGCAATATTTACAGCCCCAAGGCCGTCTTGTAGCCACTGCGTCAAATTTAGAGACCTTGTACCTAATTTCGGAAGGGTTTGCTCAATTACAGGTGCGGAATGTGGAGGTAGTCCAATCTTCCATTAACCGCCTGGAGAGTCGAGGGCGATCGCAAAGTTTAGTAGCAATTGATCCTATGTTTATCCTTAGTGGTGAGAAAATCAGTTAATGCGGAAATTACCCCTTATTCTACCCTAGGCGGTCAGGGTAACTTCTCTGTCATCTTTTGCCAATTTGCTATTCAGTTCACTTGTTAATCAACCATGTCTTGGTCTCGTGTCATCAGTGGAATTGTGGCGATCGCCCTCGCCTTGCTCATGCTAACCCTAGGGGGATGGTACTTTACCCTCGGCTTTGGGGTGATTGTGTACCTAGGTCAGTTAGAATACTTTCAACTGGTGCGGGCTAAAGGCATCGAACCAGCCGGGAAAACTACCCTAGTTGTCAGTCAAGCCCTATTAGTTACGGCGGCGATCGCCCCCAACCTAGTAGATGCTATCTTCGCTCTAGCCGGAACCCTGATCTGCTTCTACTTGCTATTTCAACCCAGAATCTCTAGCATTGCTGATATTGCCGCCTCCATTTTGGGTCTGTTTTATGGTGGATACTTACCCAGTTATTGGATTAGGCTACGGGTGGGGCTAGATGGTTCCAGTCCCCTGTTAACCCATGTCACCACTAACCTACCTCAACTCAGATACTTTCCGCCATCGTGGGATTTATCCTATACCCTCACTGAAGGATTGACCGCCAGTCTGCTGGCTTTTGGTTGCATTTGGGCGGCGGATATTGGCGCATACATTTTTGGGAAATTTTTGGGGCGGACCCGACTTTCTGATATTAGCCCCAAAAAAACCGTAGAGGGCGCTATATTCGGGATTTTAGGTAGCATTGGAGTGGCGATCGCTGGTGCTTGGTTTCTGCAATGGCCGCAGTTTCTCTGGACAGGTTTCGCCCTGGGTATTATAATTGGCATAGCTAGTCTTTTGGGAGACCTGACCGAATCAATGATGAAGCGCGATGCTGGAGTCAAAGATTCCGGTCAACTCATCCCCGGTCACGGCGGCATTCTCGATCGCGCTGATAGCTATGTTTTTACCGCCCCCCTAGTCTATTACTTTGTCACCTTGGTGCTACCTTTATTCAAAACCTAGGGATTGACCCAAATTTTCCCCCGTAGGGTAAGCTGTTCCTTACTGATACTCAGATCCTCAATATCTACATCAGTTCCTAAGTCAATCGGAATTGACTCTAGCACAGTGGCACTAATGAGGGGATCGGCTTTGATATAGGGCTGGTGTAGTAACAGTTGGGTGGAACTGATCCGCTGTAATTGGCTATCTAAACTAAGGGCGATCGCCCCATGGGAATCTGTGATTAAATCAGCATTTAACGTCAGGCGATCGCTATTGAGCCTTAATTGCAGATGTTCGAGGGTTCCCTCAGTCAGTGGTAAGTGAGACTGTAGCAGTTGGGTAATGGCATTGGCTAGAAGTGGCGAACTCACGGAAGCATTAAGATCCGAGGCGAGAATTTGCAAATCACAATCAACCGGGATCGCTTCCAGAAGCTGTAAAGGCTTACCCTGGAGAACCTGACGTAAATTGATACGGATACCGGAACTACTCAAAGCCACTTGGGAAAGATGCAAGCCCTGATAAATCACAGCCTTGGCTGAGACGGACACGGTGGGAATAGATCCCCTTAGTAGCGATCGGTTACCACCTCCGACGTGGATTTTTAAAGATTCTACCCCCTCCACTTGCGATCGCAACCAAAGCTGTAGCGCCGCCGATAGAACCGTTGCGATCAGTTTCTTTTCCTCAGTTTTAGTCCCCGTCATAATCTCGCTGTTAATTTGTTATCAAAAAATCAAGAATTGTTGTAATATTGGTATATGCAGCATAGATATATGCAAGAATCTAACTCGTCAGTCTCACCTACAGATTGATCCACTACTACGGAAACTCCTATAACTCCCATAGTTAAGGAAAATCAGTGCCTTCTACCCAGCAAATCACCCCGTTGTAATCCAACATCCATAAGGGATGCCCTGTCGTCAACCTCTATGAATGAAAGGCTACAGAAAATCATATCTCACTGGGGAGTCGCCTCTCGTCGTCATGCCGAGGAGATGATACTATCAGGAAGGGTCAAAGTAAATGGCGATCGCGCTTATTTAGGCCAGAAAGCAGATCCCAAATGCGATCGCATTGAAATTGACGGACGCGCACTGCACCCTTCCAGTCAACCCCAACCCCTATACCTACTGCTAAATAAACCCCTAGGCGTAGTTTGCACCTGTGCAGAACCCCAAGGCCGAAAAGCGGTTTTAGACCTGCTGCCGCGTCAAATGCGAGTCGGACAGGGACTGCACCCCGTAGGTCGCTTAGACAGCGACTCAACCGGTGCATTACTCATCACAAATGATGGTGAACTGACATTTCTTTTAACCCATCCCCGTTATCATGTAGCTAAAACCTATCAAGTTCTAGTCCAAGGCTGTCCTCCAGAATCTGTTTTAGAACAGTGGAGACAAGGTATCCTACTATCTGGTAAAAACACATTACCAGCTCAAGTTAGGCCCATCGGGAAACCGAGCCGCTCTCAGACTTTGCTAGAAGTGGTTTTACGAGAAGGGAGAAACCGACAGATTCGGCGAGTAGCAGAGGCTCTCGGTTATCCAGTGGTTCAACTGCATCGGACAGCAATTGGGCCTATTTATCTCAACTCGACTGGGAAACCTGAATTAGCTTCAGGTGAATATAGATCCCTGAAAAACTCTGAAGTGCATTTGCTAAAGAATCGAGTCTGTGTCTGGAAATCTGGCAGTTGTTCTTGAGGATCATGGCTTATGAAATTAACTCTTACTCACCCAATTTTTCAAAATAGATCCGAAAATCACAAGCAACCACAAAATCGAGTTGATCATGACCAGGCACAACGCCTATCAGATATTGGTCAACAGTTGCGTGATGCCAGGATGAAAAATTCCTTCTCCTTGGGTATGGTGGCAGCTTATACCCGTATTCGCACCCATTTACTCCAAGCCATCGAAGAGGGTGAAATAGATAACCTACCTGAACCTATTTATACTCAGGGTCTGATTCGCCAATATGCGGATGCTTTGGGGCTGAATGGAGAGGAGTTAGCCAATTTCTTTTTACCGGAATCTGGGGAAAAGACTCTGGCGCGATCGCTTAAATTGCTGTCTCTGCCACAATTACGGCCAACTCATCTGTATCTAACTTATACTCTACTGATTATTTGTGCCGTTAATGCGCTGTCTTATCTGGTTCCCCAATCCGGTGAATTAGCAGTTACACAGACAGAATCAGCTAGTGGGGATACTGTGGTCACGCCACAGCCAAATCCGGTAACCACAACACCATCCCCCCCACAGAGTCAGTTAGTGTCTCAATCTTCCACTACCGTAGTGGTAGCAGAATCATCAGCACCGACACCCGCACCCGCACCGACACCCGCACCCGCACCACAACCTATTATTCAGGATGTTGAAGTGGGAATAGTGGTTAAGGATGAGTCTTGGGTACTGATTGAAATAGACGGAAAAACCGAATTTCAGGGAATATTACCCGGTGGCACTCAAAAAACCTGGACAGCTAAAACTGAAGTGGTGGTAGTGGCCGGAAATGCCGGAGGCGTATTGGTGAAGGTCAACAACGGCGAAGCCAGACGCTTGGGAGAACCGGGAATGGTGCAAGAAGCGGTATTTAAGGCTGGGAATAGCGATGAAACCGCCGATATTCCCAGTTCCTAGTTCACCTTTTATCTAGGCGCGCGTCCATAGGTATCTGTCCAGAACTTCAGGCGATCGCCAATTTCATCAGTTAGCAACCCAGGTTCACAACGCCAAGCCCAGTTACCCTCAGCGGTACTGGGTTTATTCATTTTAGCCTCACTTCCCAATCCCAACACATCTTGTAGGGGCAAAATTGCCTGATTAGCTACTGATGACAAAGCCAGCCGAATCATATCCCAGTGAATGCCATCATTTAGCACCTCACCTAAATAACCTAAATAACGAGTTACATAGGCTTGTTGTTTAAGCGATCGATTATTAAACCAGCCCACAGTCGTATCATTATCATGGGTTCCCGTATACACCACCCAATTAGGGGAAGTGTAGTTATAGGGTAAATAGGGGTTATCCCGTCCCGAATCAAATGCAAAATGTAGCACCTTCATACCAGGTAACTCAAATTTATCCCGCAAGGCTTCCACCTCTGGCGTAATAATCCCCAAATCTTCAGCAATAATCGGCAGCCGCCCTAACTTTTCCTCAATCGTGTGGAATAGATCCTCTCCCGGTGCATTTACCCACTCACCATTCATGGCAGTAGTTTCGCCTTGGGGAACTGCCCAAAAAGATTCCAGACCCCGGAAATGGTCAATCCGAATTAGGTCTACATAATCCAACATCGATTGAATACGATGCACCCACCAATCAAACCCATTTTGTTTAAGGCGATCCCAGTTATAAACCGGATTACCCCACAGTTGACCACTTTCGCTAAAGTAATCTGGTGGGACTCCTGCCATTAAAGACGCTTCTCCGGTTTCTCCGTCCAAACAGAAAATTTCAGGATGAGACCACACATCAGCACTATCATGGGCTACATAAATCGCTAAATCCCCAAAAATCTGGATTCCTTGTTCGTTGGCGTAGCGCTTCAAATTCGCCCACTGACGATTGAAGGTAAATTGCAGATACTTATGGAAAAAGATTTCTTCGCCCAGTTTTTCCTGCCATTTTTTCATCGCCTCCGGTTTGCGCCGGGAAATTTCATCATCCCAAGTGTGCCAACTGGCTCCGCCTTGGGCATCTTTGAGAGCCATAAAAAACGCATAGTCATCTAGCCAGTAGCTTTTCTGGCGGCAAAACTCATCAAATTCTCCATGAAGGTCTGATGGTTCCTGTTTCCGAAAATTCTGGAAGGCTTTGAGAAATAGGGGGGTTTTCAGTTCTTTTACCCGGTCAAAATCCACCATATCTGTAGGTAGGGTGGGGATTTTGTCTAAATCTTTTTTGGTCAGTAGTCCTGTCTCGGCTAACATATCAGGACTGATTAACAGAGGATTTCCCGCAAAGGCGGAATAGGAAAGGTAAGGAGAATTACCAAACCCGGTTGGACCTAGGGGCAGGATTTGCCACAGTTGTTGGTGACTGTCTCTGAGAAAGTCCACAAACTGATAAGCATTGGGTCCTATATCCCCGATGCCATATCGACCTGGCAGGGAGGTAGGGTGTAGTAAAATGCCGCTAGATCTGGGCTGAAATGACATAAGAAACCTAAAAGATATAATTGTTTCCACTGGTGGCAGGGTGGCTTGTCCTCTCGGCACAGCTTCTGGAGCCACCTGCCGAGAATACCATTCCCTCTTTACCATTTTACTCCTGCTAGGGACGGATTTGGCACAATTCAAGGCTGAACCTACTGCGATCGCTCTCGGTTCTGGTAGGGGGACTCTCCATAATCACTATCATCTTACTCATTTGTAATGGGTTGATATTATCGGATTTCGGAAAATATGAAAGTGGAATGAAGGCAATATGATTAATTTATGAAATTTGCTCTTGATATATCCCCCCAAATTTAACCGGAAATCTTCATCTAATTAATGATATAATAACCTGGGGCTGTTCTTAGATGCCCCCCTGTCCTATCTATTCTAAGGGAGAAAATACTGATAATATGTTAACTGCATTTACAGCGGGACTTTTATTGATTAGCTTGTCGGAATTAGGTGATAAAACCTTTTTTATCGCTGCTATTTTGTCAATGCGATACCCCAGAAGGCTGGTTTTTGCCGGGGTGATAGCAGCTTTGGCATCTATGACAATTATTGCTGTCGTTATGGGTCGAGTGGTGGCTTTCTTGCCGCCTAGTTATCTCCACTGGGCGACCATTTTCCTGTTTAGTATATTTGGAATTAAATTGTTATACCAAGCTAGTCAAATGCCATCCTCTCAGTCCTGTGGTGAGGAAGAAGAGGAGGCTATGAAGGCGGTGGCTGGGTCTAATTTAGCTAAAAAGAAGTCGAAGCTGGGGATATTGCTGGAAGCGTTTACTTTAACTTTTATCGGGGAGTGGGGCGATCGCACTCAAATTGCTACCATTGCTTTAGCAGCCACTTATCACCCCGTGGGAGTAATATCCGGGGTGATTTTAGGGCATAGTATCTCAACAGCGATCGCCGTTTTAGGAGGCCGCATAATTGCCGGTCGCATTTCCGAACGTACCATTACCGCCGCCAGTGGATGTTTATTTATTGTTTTCGGCTTGGTGGCTTTAATTAATGGTGTCGAAACCGTTTCGGTTTAATCAGTTTTGGGAACTATCATGACTGGATTTGGGGGCTGTTTCTACAGGTTTATTAACAGTGGTTTTGGTTTTGCCATTGCCATTGCCATTGCCATTGCCATTACCATTGCCATTGCCATTACCATTGCCAGTTATGATAGTGTAACCGTTACCATTGGCATTTTCGGGGGCATAATAAACAGGTTCTGAAACCTGACGGGCTGCGGGGTGTTTGTCACCAACTAAACGGGACTGTAAAGTGGTCGCAATGATATAAAACACTGGCACAATATACAAACTCAGTAGAGTGGAAACCAGCATTCCTCCCATTACTGACATACCAATAGAAACCCGACTAACCGCACCCGCACCCGTCGCAAAAGCCAGAGGCATCACCCCAAAAATAGTTGATAAAGCCGTCATCAAAATGGGGCGAAATCGGACTTTTCCAGCTTCGATCGCCGCCTGACTAATAGACCGCCCCATTTCCCGCAGTTGGTTAGCAAATTCCACAATGAGAATCGAGTTTTTAGTCGAAAGTCCGATTAACATAATCAAACCAATGCGGCTATAAATATTTAACTCCAATTCCGCCAACCATAGCGCCCCAAAAGCACCTAATAGGGATAGGGGGACCGCTAATAAAATCACCAATGGATCGACAAAACTTTCAAACTGCGCCGCCAAAGTTAGGAAAATAAACGCTAGGGACAACCCGAAAATGTAAATTGTCGCATCTCCAGCCTGACTAAACTCGCGGGACTCTCCAGCTAAGTCTGTTCTCATGGTCTCAGGAATAGTGCGATCGGCTAAATCTTGGAGAGCTTCCAAGGCTTCACCGAGACTATATCCAGGGGCGGCACTACCTTCTAAAGTCGCCGACCGGAAGCGGTTAAAGTGGTTAATTTGTGGTGGTAGAGTCGAGTCACGGATAGTCACCAAATTACTGAGGGGGATCATTTGACCGGACTCCGATCGCACAGATATTTCCCCAATATCTTCAGGACTAGCCCGAAATTCCGACTGTCCCCTAACTATCACTTCATAACGTTGATTTCCCTGGTTAAAATTGGTAATTTCCCGACCACCCAACATAATTTGCAAAGTCCGGGCTATTTCTTGCACAGAAACCCCCAAATTTCCAGCTTGGGCTCTATTTACCTCTAGGACTAATTCCGGCTTATTCAGCTTTAAATCGGTGTCCATATTCACTAATTGAGGTAATTCATTCGCCGCCATAGCCAATTGTTCAGAAACTTGTGCTAACTCGCTAATATCATTTCCCTGAAGCACAAATTGTACAGGTTGACCGAGGCGACTTCCTGGTAGTGAACTCGGGTTAATGGCAAATACCATGGCATCGGTAATTTGGGAAAACTTGCCAAATAAACGTCGGACGATCGCCTGTTGAGACTGTTCCGGTTCTGTACGTTCTGACCAGGGGACAAGGCTAGTAAAAGCAAAGCCTCGGTTAGCTTGGGCTGCGCCTCTCCCAAATCCGGTTAGGGTAAAAAATGCCCGCATTTCCGGCACATCACCCAAGATTTCTTCAACTTCCCTAACCACATTATTGGTATAGTTTATGCTTGCACCTTCGGGAGCATTAATCGGCACAAAAATTCGCCCCCTATCTTCCGTTGGCAAAAACCCTTGAGGCAATTGTACAAATAGCCAAGCTGTGAGGCCTAGAGATGCTACAAAACCCAGCAAAATCACAGGTTTAAATGATATCAATAATCGCAGGCTGGCATCATAGATATTGGCGATGCGATCGAGGAGCCAATCAAAGACATTCAGAGGGGCTGATAGCAGCCTCATCAACAGGTTGTTACTGCTGTGGGATGGTTTTAAGATAATCGCCGAAACAGCGGGCGCTAAGGTGAGAGCAACGAAGGATGAGAACACCACAGAAATGGCTAGGGTGATGGCAAATTCATTAAAAATTTGTCCGGTGGCTCCCCCGGAAAAACTGACGGGCACAAATACGGCAATTAGCACCACAGTAGTGGCAATTACAGCAAAGACAACCTCCCCCATGGCATGAATGGCAGCCTGGAAAGGGTGCATTTTCTTCTCGTCAATATAGCGGACGATATTTTCTAAAACCACAATGGTATCATCTACCACTAATCCGGTGGCTAGAGTTAGGGCAAATAGGGTCAAGACATTAATGGAGAATCCCAGAAAAAACATCGCCCCAAATGCGCCGATTAATGAGACGGGAATGGTGATGGTGGGAATTAGGGTAGCCCGCCAGTTTTTCAGAAATAGGAAGATAACTAATACCACCAGGGATATGGCTAACAGGAGACTTTGCCATACTTCATCAATGGCAACTTGCACAAATTCCGAGTAGTCTACTGCTACGGTATAGTTCATGCCGTCGGGGAAGTTTTGGGAAAGTTCTTTCATTCTTTCCTTCACCCCTGTAGCTACTTCTAAAAGGTTCGCGTCGGAAAGTCTACTAACTCCTATGGTAACGGCGGGTTGACCCCTGAATCTGGCAATGGTGCGATCGCTTTCTGCGCCGATTTCTGCATAGCCAATATCTCCGATGCGTATTTGTGTACCGTCGGGGTTGCGCCTGATAATTAGGTCTTCGTATTCGGGGGGGGTTTGTAGTCTTCCTAGGGTGCGGACGGGAAATTCCATGGTCTCCCCTTCGATGCGACCGCTAGGGATTTCTACGTTTTGTCTCTGTAGGGCATTTTCTACGTCTAGGGGGGTCACATTACGGGCTGCCATACGTTTGGCATCTAGCCAAATTCTCATGGCGTAGCGACGTTCCCCACCTATGAAAATACTGCCGACTCCGTTAACGGTTTCTAGGGAATTTCTCAGGAATTGGTCGGCATAATTACTGAGTTCTAAGGTGCTAAAGCGATCGCCATATATGGCAATCCACATAATGCGATCGTCGTCGCTACCATCCTTAGAAACTACCGGGTTATTCACATCAGAAGGTAGTCGCCCCGTCGCCCTAGATACACGGGAGAGAACATCCTGGACGGCTACTTCTAAATCCCGTTCCAATTCAAACTCAACATTGATAGAACTTAGCCCCTCTCTACTGGAGGAGGTCATCGTTCTTAGTCCTTGAACCCCGTTAATAGCCGCCTCCAGAATTTCCGTAACTTCTGTTTCGACTACTTCCGCATTCGCCCCCGGATAGGTAGTCCTAACTCTGACAACCGGAGGATCAATGCTCGGAAATTCTTGCACAGGTAGTCGGGTAAATCCCACAAAACCCACTAGGATGATGACCAGGGAACAGACAGTGGCAAAAACTGGACGTTTAATAAAGAAATTTGTAAACACAATTTACCCTCACTACTTATTGGCTATGATTCTCGCCCCCAGTTAATTTTGAGGATTGATAGCAGCACCATCTGACAGTCTTTGAATCCCGGAAACTATCAGTTGTTCACCGGGTCGTAAACCTTCCACCACTTCCGCATATTGGTCTCTAATTAAACCTAAGCGAATTACCTGCCTTTTCGCGGTGGGATTTTCTCCCCCTTCCGTGGTAAATACAAACCTTTCATCTCCCGAAAATTGTACGGCGGTCATCGGTACAACTACTGTGTTCGGTTTTTCATTCCAAATTACCCGCGCCCTCACGAATTGACCCGTGCGGAGCAGTCCGTCAGGATTAGTAAATGTGGCTTTGGCTAAGATACTTTGAGAATTAGGATTTACCGTGGGGGAAATAAAGCTAATGCGTCCGGTTCCGATAGGTTGACCTTGGGGGTCCTGCATTTCTACTGCTAGTCCCTCCCGTAGGTCGCCTTGGCGTTCTAGGGGAATAGATAATCTCAGTTCTAAGCGATCGTTTTCTGTCAGACTGGTTAAGGTCGCACCCCGGTTAACAAAGTCTCCCGGTCTCGCTGTCACATCGCCAACTATCCCCGTAAAAGGTGCTTGTACAGTCGTCTCTTGTAGCTGCACTTCTAACTGGCGAACACGGGCGGCGGCTTCCGCTACTTGGGCTTCTGCTTGGTCGATTTCTTGGGGTCTCGTGCCACTTTCTAAGCGTCTTAACGCCTGTTGAGATTGTTCGACTCCCGCTTCTCTCAGGGCTATTTCTGATTGGCGATTTTGCTGTAATTGTTCTAGTCGTCTTTCGGCAGCTCTCAGATTCGCTTGGGCGGTTTGTTTCTGTGACACTAAGGCATCAAATTCATCTCTGGAAATTGCCCCGGCTTCCGTGAGTTCTTGAAATCTAGTTACCCGTTTTTCCGCTAACTCTGCTGCTGCTATATTGGCATCTATTTGGGCTTGGGCTTGATTGATTTCTGCTAGTAAACTACCAGATTGAGCATCATTTAGACGGGCGACAGATTCCGCTAATCTCCCACGGGCTTCCGCAATTTCTTCCGGGCGACTTCCGGCTTGTAATTCTGCTACTCTGGCTTGGGTTCGCACTAGGTTGGCTTGGGCTTGTCGTAGTTGCGCTTCTAGGTCATCACTTCTTAAACGGGCGATCGCCTGCCCTTGATTTACCATCTCCCCTGACCTAACATATACTTGCGTGATTCTCCCTTCTATTTCCGATCTTACTTCCACCGACTCCCGCGCTTCCAGAGTCCCCACAAATTCCCCAGCATCCTGAAAGTTCCTAGTTTCTATGCTGGTGACTCTCACCGGAACTCCCCTCGGTCTTTGGGGGGAATTACTCGCCGCCGCTGGGGTAGTGTCCGCTTGCGCTTTACTGGAGTACCACCACTGACCCCCAGCAAAGCCTACTCCTAGGGCTAGTAATATTCCTACGGTCGCTGATACCCAATTGTTGGATTTATTACTAGGTTCTGATTCCGAATGGCGATCGCTTTCTATCTGATTTTGGTTTTCTATTGGCGAATGTTCACCACTCCCCTCAACTTCCACGACCGACTGATGATAATTCGAGTTTGATGATTCTGTTGATGATGGATAAGACATAATAAATTGTAGTATGATTATAATTGTTGGCGGCAAAATTTTACTGTCAATTCCCTAGTCTACTGCCATTGTAGATCTCGGCTATTCACAATTGTGATCTGTCTGAAGATAGAGAATCACCACCCCCTAGTTCTTGTTGCAAATTATCGTAGGTTTTTTCGAGCCATTTAGACTCTGAATCTAACAAAAACTTCGCCCTTTGCCAGATATCTGATTGATAGGAATCAATCGGCACATATTCAACCTCTTTCTGGTTCAGATATGCCATCCTTTGCTGACAAGCTCTGAGGCGATATTCTAACAATTTCAGGCGATTGTGTATATTTAAGTCACTAAAAAAGAAATACTTAATTAGAAACCTAGAACGGCTTTTAACCCAACTCTCTTGCGGCTGTTCTAGCATTTTGTATAACCATCGCTCACGTCCGGCGGCGGTAATACCATAAACCTTCCGACTCGAACCCGCGTCCCCTGCCTCTTCTAGGATAACTTGAATATATCCCCGTTCTTCCAAACGTTTCAGCAAGGGATAAATTGCACCATAGTTAACGCTGATACAGCTTCCCATAAACAGCTCTAGGCGCTGCTTCAGTCGGTAGCCGTGTAAAGGTTCGCGCTGTAGTAGTCCTAATGCAGATAGTTCCAACATTATATCAAATTGATACTTGTGTTGACAATATAGCCAATTTTCGCCTACGAGTCAAGAAATAGGCTAGAAAAATTGGCGATCGCCTTGAGTATAAGATTTTCTGTCCCCCTCTGTATCCCCAGATCGACTCATACCAACCACCAAAAAACAGTATCAATCATCTCATAAAAAGGTGCTGACCTCCCAGCCTGGTGGATAAACTCAAGGTTTTATGGAACCCATAACCAAACCCCAGGATTTAATCGAGGTTTAACTTTTATTAGTTGAGGGTTAATGGTCTAAGGTTTAAGGGTTGAGGATTAAAGATTAATCGTTGACCGCTAAACTTTAAGCCATATAAGCGAGATGGTATGCTTCGCCTAGAAGATCCATCTCTGAGCCATAAATTTAGAGTTTTTCGAGAGACCAGCACCATTACATTGATGCTCGATATATAGATCAGCTAATCAGAAATGTTAATCAAAGTGCGGGCGTTACTAATAGACAGCACCCGGTCTACAGTGGATTTAAACTCCTCCACAAACTCTTGGCGGCGATCGCATTCCCCAGTCAAATTGGTAGGGTCAAGTATTTCTACTCCCTCCCGTCCCAAAAAACTATCAGCTAGAGATTGATACTTTTCCGAAGCCGCATTTTTGCCTAATACTTCGATCGCCAATTTATCAAAAATCATGGGTCTAAAACCCCGCCCTTCTAGGGCGGCTTTCACTTAGCCAAGCATTTTGTGCTATGGTGAACAGCATAGAGTCTGTTCGA
>NZ_JARPLC010000041.1:95-37687 GCF_032350395.1 Limnospira sp. PMC 289.06 | reverse complement strand
ACAGCAGAACCCGCCGAAACAGAGAGAGAGGGCGGGTTTATTAATCTTCTGGTGGTTCGATTAATTAACAGCAGAACCCGCCGAAACAGAGAGAGAGGGCGGGTTTATTAATCTTCTGGTGGTTCGATTAATTAACAGCAGAACCCGCCGAAACAGAGAGAGAGGGCGGGTTTATTAATCTTCTGGTGGTTCGATTAATTAACAGCAGAACCCGCCGAAACAGAGAGAGAGGGCGGGTTTATTAATCTTCTGGTGGTTCGATTAATTAACAGCAGAACCCGCCGAAACAGAGAGAGAGGGCGGGTTTATTAATCTTCTGGTGGTTCGATTAATTAACAGCAGAACCCGCCCCTACATGATCGCCGTCTACCAGGGGGAAATAGAGGAATAATGATCAATTATTCCTATGGATAGAGTCCCCTATCCTTAATAGCTTGTGCCACCCGACCGACACCGAGAGTATAGGCAGCAAGTCGTAAAGAGACAGACCGCTGTTGGGAATGTTGGCTAACGCGGTGGTAAGCACTACGGAGTAGTTTTTCCATTTCGCGATTAACCCGTTTTTCATCCCAGAAAAGGAAAGACTGACCTTGTACCCATTCAAGATAGCTAACCACCACACCACCAGCATTAGCAAGGATATCTGGTAAGACAGTAATCCCCCGCCTTTCCAGTATTTGGTCTGCTATGAGAGTAATGGGCGCATTAGCAGCCTCTGCCACTAATTTAGCCTGAATGCGATCGGCATTATCTTCAGTAATTTGGTCTTCCAAAGCAGCAGGAATTAGAACATCACAGGGGAGGGTGAGTAATTCAGCATTGCTAATGCTATCGCTACCAGGAAAACCCACAACAGTTTTCTGGTTATTCACATGAGATTGCAAAGCCGGAATATCCAAGCCATGATCCGCAAAAACCCCGCCAAAGGCATCAGAAACAGCAATAATGTTAGCCCCTGCTTCGTGAAGAAGCTGTGCCGCCGCGCCGCCAACTTTTCCGAATCCCTGAATAGCAATTGTCACACCTTCTAGGGTTTGTCCTTTTTCTAATAAGGCTTCTCTGACAGTAATCATCACCCCGCGTCCGGTCGCCATATCTCGACCTTTTGAACCACCAATAGATAGGGGTTTTCCGGTGACGACACCTAAGACAGCATGACCCATATTCATAGAATAGGTATCCATCATCCAAGCCATTTCTCGTGAGGATGTGCCGATATCGGGTGCAGGGATATCGATCGCCGGACCAATATCTTTAATCAATTCGCTAGTGTAGCGACGGGTGAGGCGTTCCAGTTCCCCTAGGCTATATTGTGCCGGGTCAATAGCAATGCCACCTTTAGCGCCGCCGTAGGGAATCCCTAATAGGGCACATTTCCAGGTCATCAACATCGCCAAGGCTGACAACTCTCCCAGATTAACGGTTGGATGATATCGGGTTCCGCCTTTATAGGGACCGAGGACATCACAGTGCTGCACCCGGTGTCCGGCGAGGATTTGTACTTTTCCATTGTCTAATTTAACCGGAATGGAAACGGTGACGACTTTCCGGGGATGTTCTAAAATCACCAAGATATTTGGGTCCATGGCTAGTTCCCCAGCCGCTTGGTTTAAATAGCTACAGGTGCGATCGAATGGACAAATATAAGCCGGAGTTGGGGATGTGGTCGTTACCTGGGATGATACAACCATAATTTATTAAACCTCTTTATTAATTCATTGTTCAGGCTGAAGCCAGAAGCTAGACAGTACAGCGATCTGTTCTGACCAACTTCTTGATCCCCAGCTAGATTCCCTCATATCTGTACCATAACTTAAAAAAATCTATAAATACAAAATTATGTAAAAATTGTTACAGTTTTAAATTATGTGATATGGTATATCAGCCAAAACTGGCTCAGTGAACCCGTTGGGTTTAAAATTAGATGAAATACTCAAGCCCACTGGCCTAATTTCTCTCACCGAAAGTAAGCAAAAATTATGAAACGTCGAAATATCCTCGGTTATGCTGCCACTGGAGTGGCCACCGCCGCCGCCTTGGCTGCCTGTAGTCCCCAAAATACGGGTCCGGCTGTTCAAAGTGACTCTTTACCACGGGTACGCTGGAAAATGGCTACAAGTTGGCCAACTTCCCTAGATACGCTATATGGCGCTGCTGAACTCATCGCGGAATTGGTCAGTAAACTAACAGACGGAAGATTTACTATACAAACTTTTGCGGCGGGGGAAATTGTGCCGGGGTTACAGGTGTTGGATGCTATTCAACAGGGGACTGTCGAATGTGGCCACACGGCGAGTTATTACTACATTGGTAAAAACCCGGCTTTGACTTTTGGCACTTGTGTTCCCTTCGGACTTAATACGCAGCAACAGATGGCTTGGCTATATCATGGCGGCGGTATTGAGGCGATGAATAAGCTATATGCCGATTTTAATACTATTGCTTTTCCGGCCGGAAATTCTGGGGCTCAGATGGGGGGGTGGTTTAAAAGAGAAGTAAATAATATCGCTGATTTGAATGGTTTAAAAATGCGGATTCCTGGCTTAGGTGGGGAGGTTCTCTCCCGGTTGGGGGTGAATGTTCAGGTTTTACCGGGAGGAGAAATTTTCCTGGCTTTGGAAAGGGGGGCTATTGATGCGGCGGAGTTTGTTGGTCCCTATGATGATGAAAAGTTAGGCTTAAATAATGCGGCGAGGTTATACTATTATCCGGGTTGGTGGGAACCGGGATCTAGTTTTGATTTACAGATTAATTTGGTGGCTTGGAATAGGTTGCCGACGGAGTATCAGGAAATTCTGAAAACAGCCGCGTCGGCGGCTAATATTCAAACTTTAGCTAAGTATGATGTGCAAAACCCTCAAGCGTTGAAAAGGTTGATTGATGGAGGGACTCAGTTAAAGGCTTTTAGCCCAGAAATTTTACAGGCTTCTTTGGCTGCAACTACGGATTTACTGGAGGATATGGCTAGTATAAATTCCTCTTTCCGAGATATTTATGAACCCTGGAAAGAGTTTCGAGATAACATCCGACAGTGGCACGCTGTGGGTGAGTTTGCTTTCAGTAATTTTGTGTCAACACCTATTTTAGAAGGGTTGTAGTAAGGTTAAAGAGGTGCTTTGATGATACGATCGCCTACTGGGGGGTTAATCAGGGGGCGATCGCTTATATAATCAGCCACAACATCTGACAGTAAAAAACCAGTATCTATCTGATTTTTAGACTGTTTGAAAATTTCGTAACCATCGCCGCCTGTCATTAAAAAAGTGTTGGTAACTACCCGATAACTCACACCATCTTCTAGGGGTTTCATGCTACCATCAGGACTGGTGACATTAACTGACATAATCCGCGAACCTATGGGCGCTTCTGGATTCCACATCAGTTGAATTCCAGACACTTGCGGAAAACTTCCCTCTCCCTTTTCTACTCTACTAACACCATGTTCTAACAGTTGTTTAATCTGATTTCCGGTTAAGTCACAACGAGCGATCGTATTTCCGAAGGGGAGAACTTCCATAACTTGACCAAGGGTGATCTTACCCGCCGGAATGCTGGCTCGAATTCCGCCCCCATTAATAATCGCTATTTCCGCACCGTCTGGCTGCATTTTTGCCAGAATTGCATCAGCAATTAGATTTCCTAAGTTGGTCTCAATCGAGCGAATATTTCGGCGATCGCCATCTAGTAAAGTATCAGTTTCACCAATAACTTGATTTCGTAATTCTTCCAGGGGTGCTTGGAAAACTTGCAATTGCGCTTCAAAATCTGGGTCAGGAATAATACTTTCATCCACAGCATGAGGAGAACCCGCCCAAGATATTAGATGACCTCTACCATCAAAAACAACTTGTAAATCCCCTAAATATTTCCCCCATTCCCAATCAGTCACCACTAACACATTATCCCCATTAGGGGAAGTTTCCACCAAAGGATAAGGTTGAGTCGCCCCTGGTATATTTCCTAGGGGAGTGTGGGAATGTCCGCCCACAATTAGATCAACTCCATCCACTTGTTGAGCTAATTTAATATCCTCATAAATACCTAAATGAGTCAGGGCGATGATTTTATTGACACCACGACCTCTGAGAATTTTAACTGTTTTTTTGGCAGCGGCGATCGGATCAATAAACTTAATACCTTCCCCAGGACTAGACAAAATCTCCGTGTCTGGTGTCGTTAACCCGAAAATACCTATTTGTTCACCATTAACATGAACAATAATCCAAGATTCGATTAAATCAGACAGCGGTGAGGTGACATCAATTTCCAGATTAGAGGAAATCATCGGAAACGCCGAACTTCTAATAAACTCCGCTAAGGTTTCCTGTCCTCGGTCAAATTCATGATTTCCGATCGCCACAGCCGCATAATTCATTTGATTATAAAAGGGAACATCTGCTTGACCTAAATACTTATTAAAATACAGAGTTCCCTGGAAAATATCCCCCGCATCTAGCAATAGGGTTGCGGTTTCATTCTCAGCCCGCAGTGTATCAATTAGGGCTTTTCGTCGCGCAATACCACCTAATAAATTATCCCCAACTTCCACCGATTCTAAGCGAGCATGATGGTCGTTTGTATGTAATAATCTTAGGCTAAAATCCTGTGATTTTACCAAAGAATCATGAAAGGCAATTCCTAGAAAAATTGCCCCCACAAATAAAACCCCATACAAGCGTACAGCCCACTTCATGATTATGACTAGATTATCAGTGCAGTTTTATTATACCTTTAATTCTGGCGAATCTGGCTGAGATTGGGGCGCTACAGAAGCATCTAAAACCGCTTGGGGTACTTCGTATTTAGTCCCGCCAAAGAGAGTGCCTAAATTACTTTCATCAGAGGTTTCTCCCATCACCATAAATTGTTCCGGGTTAAGAATCAGGTTTTCATACTCACCCCCCATAGTTAAGTCTACTGAATAACTTTCTTGGGGATTTTGATAACACTCTACAACGGTTCCTACGGTTCCCTTGGGGATAATTTGGCGACCAAAATGGGCTTTTATTTCTATTACGGTTTCAATTCTATCATAGAGTTTAGCTTTCATTGATTTTTGCCTCAATTTTCAAAATCATCACCTACAAAACAACCCTCCCCCAAGGATTAGGGAAGGGTTTAAGTTAGTCGGTAAACTTGTCCAAACAATCAGGTTTAAACTGGGCTTTCCAATACATTTGGGAAGCGTGATCAACAATCAAAGTTATTTGTATAACTGTTGTTATCACCAACCTAATCACCTACTCAGCCTTAGAATCTTGCTCTGAAGATGTTTGTTCACCCTCAGACGGGCGATCGTTGCGGTTGAAGCGCTTATTACGAGATGAGTGGGGGTTGAATCTCTTACGATACTGGCGTGCATTGGCCAGGTTGCGTTCAGCCTTTTCTTTTTTTAAATTACGACGCTTGGCCATCACGATTACCTCATAAAGACATAGTTGTGCTTGAACCTCCCCAATACTAAAACTATGGGGATTCCTGTCTACCCTCAAATGGGGGACAGCGGGACATTCAAGTATCCCTCTAAGCCCTCCAGCCTTGGCAGCTATTGGGCTTACTTTGGTTTTTTGGTTTCCGAGTCGATCGCCTAGCCATATAGCTACGCTCTGCATCTTCCCATTACTTGTCAGTTGTTTAGGCAGGCGGCCAGCATAGCAGTAGTGACTTACTGTGCAGGGATGACTCCGATACTAGAATACTTCCTTGGGTAGATGGTTCTCCGTACTTAATTTGGCTACGCTAGTTCGCCGTGTTTAGGACTGCGAACCGCCTACATCCCCATCGCCGCCGTCACGGACAGGCGATCGCTTTTCGGGTCAAAGTACTTTCTAATATCGTGGTCTGCGGCCCCCTCTATCAGGTTTCTTATCTTCCCGAGGACGAGCTTGGTTAACTCGAATTTCCCGTCCCATCCACTCAGCACCATCAAGTTCTTCGATCGCACGAGTTTCTTCTTCTTCGGTATTCATTTCCACAAACGCAAAACCACGAAACTTTCCAGTTTCGCGATCGGTGGGAAGATGAACCCGTTTCACCGTGCCATATTCTGCGAAGACTTCTTTTAGATCTTCGTCAGTGACATCATAGGATAAGTTCCCTACATAGATTGACATTTGTTTCCTCCAAAATCATTGATAACCGAGGGGACGACAGACCCGGGAGGAACGTCTGCTAATACCTTACGGAAATAACCAGCTAAGATCAACAACAAACTTTACCACCGAATCAACTGTTCTTAGATCATATCTTAGCACCACCAGGGTTAAGCTAAGGAACTCACCTTGATTTATCCCGATCGCATGAGTTAGCGAACGGAGAGGGAGGGATTCGAACCCTCGTTAGAGTCACCCCTAAACAGCATTTCCAGTGCTGCGCCTTCAACCACTCGGCCACCTCTCCAAAACCGTCGCATTTTTTAGTTTTACTCACAAGATATGTATCTTAGCAGAAGCCTATATGATTTGACAATACCCTTAGCAAAATTTCTTGAGATACAGGCTACACCTTCATTCCGGTTCCTGAGCCCTCACATTAAGCCAACCCAGTTGCGTGGGTTGTTCATAAATACGCCGCAGGGTATTCACATCACGGGGGGAAATAGGCGGAGGTTCCCGAACCTGGGAGTAATACATCACATCTGTTTCCATGGGACTATGGCCCCAAATCCCCAGGGCGTGCCCAAATTCGTGGCGAGTGGCTGCCGTGATATACTTCCCGCTTTGGGTAGGACTGAGCCAAATAGTAAAGCGATGGCCCAAAATATAAGAATCTTTCCCAGTAATGGCTTTAAAAAGCTGATATCTGGCTTCCGCAGAACTAGCCCGCAGGTTTCCCGGTTGTAGGGGAGGGCGACGACGGAAAATCTGGATCTCGGCGCGATCGCTATCCTCAATAACTTCTATCGGTAAATAGGGGTTCCAGTCCATCACCGCATCTAAGACCAGATCCCGCCAATTTTCAGCCCCTGGATCAGTAGGGGATTCAATATAGACACGAACTGGAAAACTAGACCAGACCAGATGACCAAATCTAGGCGGCGCTATCTGGTCGAAATAATCACCACTGTCCGTAGGATCTTGCCATTGTTCTAAAGATGGGGGGAGGGGATGGGGATGAAACGGGATTGACAGATCCACAGCAGGCGATCGCCAACCGTAAACTACGATCACAAAAATCGTAAATAGACTCAATCCTATTAGCCGAAGCCTCACCAACCCCAAAATCCCTACCCAAGCCAACCAGCGCTTAAAATCGTGGTTAACCCCATAAATACAATTGCTAGTATCCAGGTAATGCGATTTAGGGTAACTTCCGCTGTTTTCGCGCTAGTAAACAGTTGCGCCTGTCCACCAATTCCCCCAATACCATCACCCTTGGGACTGTGCAGGAGTACCAAAATCACCAACCCTAGGGCCGAGAGTGACCAGATTGCCTGTAATATATCAGTAAGAGCCATAGTTCGTCATCAATTCCGTGCGTTTCGGCTTTCAGTATCTTAACATCAAACAGAACAACTCCATGGATGACTGGGAAATAAGAAACGGCTTAGACCTAAGCACACCCGTAGATTACACAGATTACAATTCTAGTTCAACAGGTAACTCCTACAGTTCATCAGACACTGTTGGGAAAAAGCCTTGTGCGCCGACACAGCCCAACTCAGACCCCCCTGACCCTGAACCAGAAGAGGAACGGGGATTTTTACCGGTTTTGAGAAATGGCAATTTTCTCGCCTTGTGGAGTGGACAGGTTTTCTCTCAACTAGCTGATAAAGTCTACCTAGTCCTGATGATTGCCGTCATCTCTACTGAGTTTCAACAGGCTAACCAGAGTATTAGCGGTTGGGTCTCAGCGGTAATGATTGCCTTTACCATTCCGGCTGTATTATTTGGAGCCGGAGCCGGGGTCTATGTAGACCGCTGGCCCAAAAAACTGGTCTTAGTGCTAACAAATTTGCTGCGAGGTGGGTTAGTTCTTATCCTCCCCATTCTCCTGTGGCTATCTGAAGGGATGAAATTTACCAAGTTCCCCTTGGGATTCTGTTTGCTATTACTGATTACCTTTTTAGTCTCTACTCTCACTCAATTTTTTGCCCCTGCAGAACAGGCGACTATCCCTTTAATTGTTGAACGAAAACATTTACTATCTGCTAATTCCCTATATACAACTACCATGATGGCTTCTGTGATTGTCGGTTTTGCCGTGGGGGAACCGCTTTTAGCTTTAGCCGATACTTTGCTAGAAGGCCTGGGGAGTCAATTACCCGTAGGAAAAGAGTTGATTGTCGGTAGTGGATATGCGATCGCCGGTTTACTATTACTATTGATGAAAACTGGAGAGCAACAAAATATTAGCTCACAAGAACAACCCCACATCCTCGAAGATTTACGCGATGGGATGCGCTATCTACGAGATCATCATGGAGTCCGTAATGCTTTACTGCAATTAGTCATTTTATTTTCCATCTTTGCCGCCTTAGCTGTTTTAGCCGTTAGGGTCGCGGAATTGATTCCTAACCTCAAATCATCACAATTTGGCTTTTTGCTGGCTGCGGGGGGCTTAGGAATGGCGATCGGTGCAGCTATTCTCGGTCATATAGGGCATAAATTTTCTCACTTTAGAATCGCACTATTGGGCTCCATTGGCATGGCTATTTGTTTGGTAGGTTTAGCATTTTTTAGTCAGCAACTAGCACCCGCTTTAGGGTTGATTGCCATGTTAGGCGTATTTGGTGCAATGGTAGGAAT
The DNA here is from genome assembly GCF_032350395.1 of Limnospira sp. PMC 289.06. Taxonomy (NCBI): domain Bacteria; kingdom Bacillati; phylum Cyanobacteriota; class Cyanophyceae; order Oscillatoriales; family Sirenicapillariaceae; genus Limnospira; species Limnospira sp. PMC 289.06. Next base: position 28,940 of record NZ_JARPLC010000041.1, on the reverse strand, counting down.
TCCCATGCAAACAACCATCCAAGCCGAAACCCCAGAAGAAATGCGCGGTAAAGTGTTTGGCTTACAAAACAATGCCATTAATATTGCTTTGTCACTTCCCCTAGCTTTGGCGGGTATTACCGAAACCTTATTTGGTCTTTCTTCTGTATTCTTGGCTTTAGCTATACTATCTGTAGTGGCAGGTAATTTAACTTGGTATATTTCCAAAAATGAGCGGTGAATATGGGTGGGTAATTAATTGTTAATTCTTGATTATTGACTCATCAGAACCATAGGCTATTTTCAGACTCCACCAGAAAATAGCAGTAGAAATAACCATAATTAAGGCAGCCCAAAACCATTGAGGTAGAAACAAATATTGGGCAATTCTCGCAGTATCAGAGACCAAATTTTGACCATCAATGTTAACCCAACTACTGCCAAATAAATAATGTTTTTGGTGGTAGGTACTCACAATAGCTTGCATTCCCATAAATTGTACAGTAAACGCCTGGATTTTTTTAGGTGTTTGAAAGGCAATGGATAAAATTAATAACCCCCATAGTAATATAGCAAAAACTCCGAACCAAGTCCTAATCCACAATAAAACCGATAGCAACATAATCGAACCCAAAGCCATTAAACACCAGTGGGCTGTTTGAAAACGACGACTAGATAATATTAAAATTCCACCTGCTACAGCGGGACCCAACGGACCACCCATTGCGATTAATGCTCTGGCTAAAGAACCAAAGTTACCCGAATTATATGCGAGACCGGAACCATTAGGAAAAAGTAAGAGTTTATGAAAATTTCCTCCCAGTAAAATAGCAGTTAATCCATGACCCATTTCATGAAACCATGTAGCCAAAATGGAGAAAGGATATAAGACATAATTTCCCCAGTAAAATTGCCATAAGACAATGGTGGTAACAGCGGCAACAATTAACCAAACGACCCCGATTTTAGATGATGATGAGTATTTCAAATCAGACATAAATTATCCCTCTTCTATAGACTGGGGGCTAAAACAGGCCTTAACCCTGATTATATGTTAGCCTGAAATCCAGCAAAGTCACCCCAGGGCCACAAAAGAGGGACATTGAACTAAGGTCGGATGAAATGCGCCCAGACATTGCCATCTGGTCCACAAACTCGATTTAGGTAGCTATAAGAATAAGCAATGCGACGACCTTCGGTGTTGGAATAGCCAGTGTAAGCGTCTCCCCAGGGGTCATGAACGATATAGCCATATCGGTTGTAACCAATAACGGTGACAATATGACCGGAGGGAGTAAAATCTCCGGCTAATACGACCGGACGACTATTAATCAACTCGTTGCGAACCTCAGACCAGCGGCGAGTTGTGCTAAAACTGCTTTGAAAACCATAGGCGCGAATTAAAGCGGATAAAACACTGTGGTTAGTTTGAGAACCTTGTCCAGCATAATCAAAACACCACTGTAAGAGTTCATCTTCTAACTGTCCACCCCATTTAGAACGCACACCATAGTAGTGCATGACCATGGCGATACAGGTAACATTACAAGTAGACCAATAAAATCGGGGATTATCTCGCTGGGAAAAATAGGGGACATTGATTTGCACTTGTGGGGGAGTCGGATCAAAAACTTTTCCCCCTCGTTGAAACTTGACAAACTTGGGAAATATATAACCGGTATTACCAAAATTCGGCAATTCTTCAGTTAAGGCGACTCGGACATGGCTTTGCTCTATACTGTAGCTACTAACACCATAAACCCGACCCAGAGGAAGGGTAGTTTTTTCTGATTCTGCTAGTTGTCCTGAGTCTACGGGGCGTTTTTTGAGGACGGTGGTTTCCCTCATGGTCATGGTAATAGCATCGGGGTTATATGCGATCGCTTTTCCATCTCGCAATAAACTCACGTGCTGCCAATAAACATAACCCACATTACCAAAACCGGGGATAGATTGGTCTAGTGTGACCCGGAAATGACCGAGTAAGGAAGCATATCCGCGAATAGCAAAAGTTTGTCCTAATAGTAACTCAGCAAATTGATCAGGTGCTAAATTGGCAGAATCAATCGGTTGCGCCTTAATTCGGGTAGTGGTGGTCACCAGCATTTGAGCGCTAATATTAGTGTCGGGAACTTCCTCCATGTCAAAAGCTAAGGTGGTGGTTCCTTGGCGCAACCGAACATGACCCCGGAAAAAATAGCCAAAGGAACCAATGGGAGGAATCCCATTTTCTAACAATAGTTTTAAGTGACCATCTACCAGACCATATTTGATTACTTTAAATGTTTGACCAGCGGGGACGGTGACTTTTTGTTCAGAACCGAGTAAATTAGCATCAAGGGGTGATACTTTAAATAGGGTATCTTCTATAACATCAAGTTGTAGAGATTCCCCTACGGTCATGGCATTTTCACTGACGGTAATATTGACAATCTGACTTCCCACCAGTTGACCTTGAGCATCTGTGGCTTTAAGGCGCAGCCATCGATATCCGGGTTCACTAAATCCGGCTTCTAAATTAACCGTCCAGGTTCCGGCTTGTCGATTTATCACTACTTCTAAAGGATAACGGTCTTCGGCTACTAAAGAAACGGCGATCGCTTGTTGACCATCAAATTTACCTTTCAGAACCACAGGTGTATTTATTAACACTTCTGGGGGTCCATCATAGGTAAGGCTAGGAGTCGGAGAATAGGAAGCCGTAGCGCGGTTTAATTGCACAAAATCAGGAAAGAAATAACCAGTATTACCAAAACCTGGGAAATTTTCAGTTAAGGCAACTTTCAGATGTCCCTCTTCAGTGGTGTAACTTTGTACCCCATAAATCATTCCGGCGGGAAGGGTAACTTGTTCTTCTGGAGATAAATAGGCGGAGTCAATGGGGCGTTTTTTAAACAGGGTGGTATTAATAATAGTTAGGGTAATGGCATTATGATCAAAGGTGATTTCCCGGTCTCCCTGAAACATTTGCAAATGGTAGCGATACAAGTAGCCTACATGACCATAACCGGGGAGTGATTCGGTGAGTGTTACCCGAAAATGATCAGCTACACAGGCGTAACCTAGGGCTAGATAACTACTACCTTGGCTGAGGGGATAAATGGCATTGTCCGGCAGTTTTGATCTATCATCGGGACTACGTTTAATGACTGTATCATGAGTTATCAATATCAGTTTAGTTCCGGGAGGATTGGGGGGGATATCATCCCGATTAAACCAGAGAATTTGGGAACCTTGCATCAGTAAAATATCTGACCGATAGAAATAACCATTTCTTCCTAAGTTACCCAGGGGATTAGTTAGTTGAATCGCAAAGTGATCATTTTGTACTTCGTAGCTATCAACTGCTAATATTTCTCCAGTTGACAAATCATATTTTTGCTCTGATGCCAGTCTATCAGTGGCTATAGCCTCATGTTTAAATGATGTATTTTTGAGGATAATTAATTGAGGAGATAAACCGATATTAAGCCCGGTATTACCTACAGTAAACTCAGCCAAAGTGTCAGCCACAATCTTACCGGATTTGTCTTTGCCTTGAACTCTTAACCAGCGTTTTCCAGCGGTATTAAAGCCTTTAGGCATGGGAATAAACCAAATCCCTAATCGAGGACTTAGTTGGGTAGGTAAAGGATATTGATCCTCAGCCAGAACCGAAATAGTATCAATGTATTGACTAGCGTAGTTGCCAATCAAAACCACAGGTTGATCGATGATAATATCGTTAGGGCCGAGATAGCTCAGGATAGTTTCACTCATCTTCCTAAAAACCGTAGGGGTAAGAACCGTAGGGTGTCTAAGGGCGCATTTGACATTACACATCCCACAATGGTTAGCATAACTCAGTGGCGCACCAATAAAGCCACCCCTAGAAAACTCTACGGGTGGCTAATGGTTTAAAACGGATATTTTTTTAATTTTCAATTAGCGATCGCACTAATTGACTTTAGCAAGAATATCCTGAGCGTGGGTAGAGGTGTTCACCTTGTCATCAACATGGTCAATGACACCCTCACCATTGATAATATAGGTAACACGCTTGGCATAACCGCCGCCATCTACATCATAGGCTTTGGTAATAGCGCCATCGGTATCCGCCAAAAGTTGGAAAGGTAAGCCATATTTTTCGGTAAACAGCTTGTGGGAGGCTTCGTCATCAGTGCTTACACCCAAAACCACCATATCCCGGCTTTGATAGTTTTCGTAGTTATCCCGGAAACTTTGGGCTTCCTTAGTGCAACCAGGGGTGTCATCCTTGGGGTAGAAGTAGAGAACAACAGTTTTCCCGGCGAAGTCAGAGAGGGAAACCGTATTCCCGTTGGTATCTTTAGCGGTAAATGCGGGGGCTTTAGTACCAGCAGATAAAGCCATGTTATGGTTGTCCTCCTGAAAATGAGTTTGATATGCTTTGTCTCATTATGAAGTTATTTTAAGATATTTTGCAATCAATTACACAATCCGAGCCAAATTTGGCTCGAAAGATGGAGGATAATATACTCAAAATCAGCCATCAGGAAAGCCCATCAACCCATGAGTGCCCCTAATTCGGTTTCCAAGTCGATAGAATATTCTACCGCGACGATCGCCCGAGCCCAGCGAGCCATCCGCTGTTCTCCGTTTCAAATCAAACTTTTAACCGATTCCATTGACCAAAGCGTTAAACTGAGTGCCATTAGCGGAAATCGGGGTGTAGAGTTAGGATATACGCGATCGCCTCTACCGGAATTGAGAGCCGAAAACGCCCTTTTATGGCTAATCCAAGTCGGAGTATTGAGGCGAGAAGTGGACGGTCAGGGAATTACCGATAGTTTTCGACTGACTCCCCTAGGGCGAAAAGTAGCAGAACGACTAGCCACCGATGATATAAATAATAGCAAACCCCCATCATGGGGCGATCGCCTCAGTAATGCCCTGAACCGTTACCTACGCCTTCCCCTATAAATTAGCATCTCTGCTCAAAATCCCGAAATGAAAGCAATCATGGTGGTTGGAACCACATCCCACGCCGGAAAATCCATGCTCGTCACCGCCCTATGTCGGATCATACGCCGTCAAAATCTGCGTGTAGTTCCCTTTAAAGGGCAAAATATGGCTTTAAACTCCTACGTCACCGCCACAGGTGCAGAAATGGGTTATGCACAAGCCGTACAATCCTGGGCGGCGGGTTTAGTGCCCAATGTAGCCATGAACCCAATTTTGTTAAAACCCCAGGGAAATATGACCTCTCAGGTAATTCTGAAAGGGAAACCTGTAGCCACCCTGAAAGCTACCGAATATTATGAGAAATTCTTTGATACCGGGTGGGAGACCATCACTAAATGTCTGGATTATCTACAAAAGGAATTTGATGTAATTGTCTGTGAGGGTGCGGGAAGTCCGGCGGAAATCAATCTCAAGCACCGAGATTTAACCAATATGCGAGTAGCGCAATATCTACAAGCATTCACCATATTGATAGTTGACATTGACCGTGGGGGGGCTTTTGCTCATGTAGTGGGAACCCTAGAACTACTAGACCCAGAGGAACGAGCCTTAATTAAGGGCATTGTGATTAACAAATTTCGCGGTATGCGATCGCTTCTCGATTCTGGCATTGAGTGGTTAGAGAAATACACCGGAATCCCCGTCCTCGGAGTAATTCCCTGGGTAGATATCGCCATGCCAGCAGAAGATTCTCTCAGTTTACTCGAACGCCGTTCCCGTTCCGACAATACCGATATAACCATCGCCATAGTCAGGATTCCTCGGATTTCTAACTTTACCGATTTTGACCCTTTAGATGCCGAATCCACCGTTAAAGTCCAATATGTCGAACTCAATGAACCCCTAGGACATCCCGATGCCGTAATTATCCCCGGTTCTAAAACCACCATTGCTGACCTACTAGCCCTGCAAAAAAGTGGCATGGCTGCTCAAATTCAGGATTATGTAGCAGCAGGCGGTCAGGTCATGGGTATCTGTGGGGGGTATCAGATGCTAGGACAACAGGTATCTGATCCCCGTGGCTTAGAGGGTAAAATCGGAGAATTTCCCGGCTTAGGTTTACTTCCAATCAAAACCATGCTTTTATCTGATAAAGTCTCCCGCCAGCGGTTGGTAACATCTAATTATCCAGAAATCGGATTTCCCGTAGAAGGCTATGAAATACACCAAGGGCGGACTCAAATTTTGGACAAACGGGAGACAATAGCCCTATTTGACGATCAAGATTTAGGAGTAGTCAGCAGCAATAGATCCGTCTGGGGTCACTATTTGCATGGCATATTTGATAATAGCCCCTGGCGCAGGTCTTGGTTAAATCATCTCCGCAAACCAAGGGGATTAGGAACCTTACCCACCGGGATTCCTAACTATCGCGAACAACGAGATCTGATGCTTGATACTCTAGCTGATGTCGTCGAAGAATATTTAGACCTGAGTACCATTCTCAGTTGACATGGTGGGGCGCGACCCGGAATCGCGTTTCTCAGGGGAATTTGTCTTCCCCCCCTTGTCACTTGTCCCAAGGCGATTAAAATTGAGATTGCTTTGGTTTATGGAAAACTGATAACTTTTTCGTCAATCTTGGCTAATGGGAGATCTGAAGGACAATAGGTTATATGGATATTCAACAAATCTTGGAGAGAGGCGGCCCAGCCATGTGGCCCCTAATGGTATTATCAATTTTATCCATTAGTACCATTATTGAAAGACTGTGGTTTTGGGGAAATACCCTCACCCGTGAACGCCGAATTGTCAACCGGGTTTTAGATGTCGCCCGTCGGGGACAGTGGGGAATGGCTTATCAGATTGCCAAACAAAGCAATAATCGCCCCATGGGAAGGTTTTTTTATGCCCCCCTTAAACTCGCTACCCCAGACCCTCAATTATTTAGTCTCGCCCTGGAAGCAGCCGCTGAGGAGGAATTTGTTTCTATGCGACGGGGCGATAAAATTCTAGAGGCGGTAATTGCCCTCGCCCCCATGTTAGGTTTGTTGGGAACAGTTTTGGGTCTGATTAATTCTTTGGGTTCTATCCGCCTGGGAGATATTGGTACTTCTTCGGCTGCTGATGTCACCCTGGGGATTGGAGAAGCCCTGATTAGTACAGCTACAGGCTTGATTGTGGCTATTATCAGTCTGGCTTTCTATCGCCTGTTTCAAGGCTTTTCCTTTAGCCAGGTTAAGGTCTTCCGAAAAGCGGGAAATGAATTAGAATTACTCTATCGGCAGGATTGGCCAGAGGTTAAAGCTCAGATGCTACTTCCCGGAGAGGCTAATGATGCCTCTTTGATGGCGGAAGAACCCCAGGAGGATTTTCCCCCAAAAGGTAGTTTAATTAAGCTACCCGATGAGGATGAGTCGGAGGATGATCATACTCCTTTAATCAAATTACCTTCAGAATCTGAGGATGAGGAAACCCCCTCTCAATCAGAATCCCCTGAGTCGGTAGCTGAACAAAATACTTTAATTCAACCTGTGATTAAGGGTAATTCTCGCTTGGCTGATGATGATAAACATCAAAAAGGAGAGGTTGAATAATATCCACAACACCCCCAGAGCTAATTAAACCTTTGTCATTGATACCAAGATACTAACAAACACCCTTTTTGGTGGGACTATCCACGGAGGCAGATTGATGAAAGTTAACATAGATTCTCAGGTTGATGAGGGGCGTATTGAACTGCTACCCCTGATTGATGTGGTTTTTTGTATTTTGACGTTTTTTATTTTGGCAGCCCTACAGCTTACCCGACAACAGGCGATCAATGTGGATTTGCCACGGGCGGGGACTGGTGAAACTCAGATGCAAAAAATGTTGGTGGTTGGGGTGGATATTCGAGGGGATACTTATATTGACCAGCAACGGGTTAATTCTGAACAAATGCAGCGGGCTTTGGAACGTTTTTTAAGGTGGAATCCTAGTGGCTTGGTGGTGCTGTATGCCCCTAGAGATGCCCGTTATAATGATGTTGTACAGGTTTTAGATAAAATGCGAGCTGTGGGAGGCGATCGCGTGGCGTTGGCGACTTTACCGAGTTCTGAGGAAATGCCCTCTCCGGTTGATTCTGAGGGTTTATTAGCCCCTGATGCGCTGACACCGGATAATGGGGTGGAACCTCCTATTAATCCTTTTCTCCCCTCTCAGCCGCTTAATGAAATGCAGCCAGGGAGTCCTTTATTACCGCCTCCGGGTTCCCCCACTTCTCCCACTTCTCCTCTACTTCCTGACAGTTGAAAAATGGATCATTGATGTTCACCGTCAGCAGCCACGGCTATTACAGTAGATATATGGCGGGGTTAAAAAATAAAATTTAGTTGTAAATGCCAGTTATCGCGATCGCGAATAATGTGGATTTTTTTAATAAATTCGCGCAGATAAAATCGTCTCTCGGTTTCCGATAAATCTAGCCAAAATTGGCGGATAGAAACCGCTTGGGCGGTGGCTTGTAAATTGACTGGGGGAAGTTGGGATAATTGATTCTCTAGTTTGGCAATTTCTTGGCGCAATTTATAATCTCTAATGGTGGCAGTTTCACTGTCTAAAATTCCTGTGGTTTGCAGAGTTGGCAGTTGATTTATGATGTCTTTTTTACTGGCTATTTCATCATAGATTTGCTGCTTAAATCTGTCTAAATCTGGCATCTGTAATTGGGCAACTGCTGGGGGTAGGTCGGCACAAATTCGGTCAATAGTCGCCGATAAAACATCATGATAATTAAGGGATTTGCACTTAGTTAGACGCTGACATTTTAGGGGTCTTAAATAAAGATATTCTCGTTTTTTGTTATGGGTGGTAACGCGGGTAATGGTCATCCCTGAACTACATTCACTGCACATTAATAAACCAGCTAAAGAATGGGGGGCGCTGGCTGTGCGAGGTGGGAGGCGCTGGTTGCGTCTTAATAACCTATCGATTTGGGCGGCTTCTTCACGGGAAATAATCGGGATATGAGTATTGGAAATAATCTCACTATTTTTATAAGCTAAATCCCCTCGATAAACGGGGTTAATTAACCAACGCTTCCCGGTAGTTACGGAGATTTTTTTATGATATCGCTTTTGTAAATACCGGACTGCGCCGCGTAGGGAACCATAAATTAAAAAATGCTCAAAAAAGTCTTTAACAACGGGTGCGGTGCTGCGATCAATGGTGTAGCGGTCTTTTCCTCTACGGTAGCCATAGGGTGCTTTTCCGGGGGGAGGAATGGCTTTTAAACGGTTGCGTGCGTGTCCTTGGCGCAGACAACGGCTGTGGTAAGTTTGTTTAATTTCGGAGATGAATTTGATTAAATCTACACGGGAAATATCGGAGGACTTTAGGTCGGATTGAAGGGCGATAACTTGGATGTTTAACTGTTGGAGTTGGCGGAGGCGATCGCTAACTTCTAGGACAGAGTTACCCAATTCTTCATAGCGTTGGATTAATAAATAGTTGGGGGGTGGTAGTTGTTGACAATCTTCTAGGATTTGCTCTAGTTGTTGGCGATCGCCAAAATCTTGATAAATCCCATCAATATCCCATCCCCAAATCGTCGGATCTGGCGGCGGTTCTAACAGCGGTTCCGTATAAGAATAGGCGAGAATTTTCATATTTGACTCAATTCGATAATATTACCATCAGGGTCAGCCACAAAAAGGGCTGAACGACCGGAAGCGCTCATTTGAAACGGGTAATTATGGCGGGTGAGTTGTGCTTTGGCGATCGCCAAATCAGCCACCGCGAAAGCTAGATGTCGGTTGCGTCCCCATTTCGCTTCATTGACGCGATCGCCAATTACTTGTTCAGATTCAATTAGATGAATTTGCCAATCACCAATCTGATACCATATTCCTGGGAAATTCAAAGGGCGATCGACTGTAGTTAACTGTAATATCTGGCTATAAAAATGCTGAGATTTTGCCAAGTCCGAGACTAAAATGGCGGCGTGTAGAGGTTTGGTGATATTCATAGTTGGGAGCTATTCTCGACAATTGTGATATTAGACCCATCGTAATATGCGATCGGGCGATCGCATCAACTCAAGCACTATTAACTAAATTATCACCAAATCCCCGTAACTCTGCTATAACCCCATTAAGATAGATAGGGAAAAGACCACAGGGCTAAAGATCCAATGACTTCTATCCTACTTGAATCAAATATCACCCGCTCACTAAACGCTCCCACCATCTACAAATTATCAAATGGTCTCACCATTGTGGCAGAACAGTTACCCGTTGAAGCCGTGAACTTGAATGTTTGGATTGATGTTGGATCAGCTGTCGAACCCGACCCGATCAACGGGATGGCTCACTTTTTAGAACACATGGTGTTTAAAGGGACTCCCAACCTAAAAGCTGGAGAATTTGAAAGACTGATCGAACAACGAGGCGCTTTAACCAATGCAGCCACCAGCCAGGACTACACCCATTATTATGTTACCAGCGCTCCCAGCGACTTTGCTACCCTAGCCCCCCTACAGCTTGAAGTAGTATTTAGCCCCAGTATTCCCGATGATGCTTTTGAGCGCGAGAGGCTAGTAGTATTAGAAGAAATCCGGCGATCTGAAGACAACCCCGCGCGTCGTTCATTTCAGCGGACCATGGAAACAGCCTTTAAGCGTCTCCCCTATCGTCGGTCTGTACTAGGACCAGCGGCGGCTATTGAACAGTTAACTCCTCAGCAAATGCGAGAGTTTCATCGCAGCCATTACTGTCCCCAAAAAACCACGATCGCAGTTGTGGGTAATTTACCTGTCGAGGCTTTAATTGAAACAGTAGCCGAGTCTATCCCAGCACAGACATATCCAGAACTTCCCCCAGAAGTAGATCTGCATCATCTGATTCCAGAGTCAGGATTTAGCGAAATTGTCCGCCATGAAATCATAGATGATAGCTTACAACAAGCGCGATTAATGATGGTGTGGCGAGTTCCCGGACTTAATCAACTCTCAGAAACCTATGCTTTGGATGTTTTAGCTACAATTTTAGGTCAAGGTCGTACCTCCCGCTTAGTGCAGGATTTACGAGAAAAGCGGGGTTTAGTGTCTGGGATTAGTTGCAGCAATATGACCCAGAGGCTACAGGGAGTATTTTATATTTCCGCTCGGTTGCGGGTCGAACACTTAGCCGAAGCCGAAGCAGCGATCGCCGAACATATTAACCGACTCCACAGGGAATTAATCACCCCCACCGAAATGACCAGGGTACGGACTCAAGTGGCGAACAGGTTTATTTTTGGCAATGAAACACCAAGCGATCGCGCTAATTTGTATGGTTACTATCAGGCGATCGTCGGAAATGTGAACCTAGCCTTAGAATATCCCCGCCAAATTCAATCCCTCAATGCAGAACAGTTACAACAAGCCATCCGCCAATATTTATTACCCCAAGCCTATGGGGTAGTTATCCTGAAACCTCATACCCCCTAATGAAACCGAAACCGGGAGTTGATATCCCCTTCTAAATCTCGACCCCCTCTGATATTTTGTATCAAATAATGAATTTTTGTAGAGGGGGTCAACAAACCATGTACAATTGCAGTGATTTTGTGACCTAGCACCAAAAATGAGACTACAAGATTTCCTAGGAACCAATACTCGATATGATATACAACAGATTTATGATGACGAGGCTCTGAGTCGTCAAATTCAGACTCGGCTCATTGATTTAGGGCTCCTCAATCCGCCCGTTGATGGTATTTTTGGCCCCTTATCAACAGCCGCATTCAGACGATTTCAGGAGTTAATGAACATCAGTGAATCTGGTATTCTGGCCTCTGAAACTGCCCAAAAACTCCTAGAAACTACCACTATGCGGCCCCCGAACATGAGGCTTGAGGATTTTCTGGGAACTAATATTCGATATGACTTCCAAGCCATTGATGATAATGAAGCCCTGAGTCGTCAAATTCAGACTCGGCTCATTGATTTAGGACTCCTAGCGCCGCCCGTTGATGGTATTTTTGGCCCCTTATCAAGAGCCGCATTCAGACGATTTCAGGAGTTAATCAACATCAGTGAATCTGGTGTTTTGGACTCTGAGACCGCCCAAAAACTGATAGACACCACAACTATTCGACGTGAAAATATGAGACTACAAGACTTTGTGGGGACTAATATTCGATATGACTTCCAAGCCATTTATGATAATGAAGCTCTGAGTCGTCAAATTCAGATTAGGCTCATTGATTTAGGACTCCTAGCACCGCCCGCTGATGGCATATTCGGCCCCTTGTCAAGGGCGGCTTTTCGGAATTTTCAGGAGTTAATGAACTGTAGCGAACCCAGTGGCATTCTGGGAACAGATACCGCCAAAAAACTCATAGAAACCAAAACTGTGAGTCGGCCGGGAAATATGCGGCTACAGGACTTCCTGGGAACCAATCTCCGTTATGATGTGAAGGCGATTAATGATGATGCAGGTTTGAGTCGTCAAATTCAAATCCGGCTCATTGATTTAGGACTGCTAGACCCGCCAGCAGATGGTATATTCGGTCCAAAGTCAACCGCCGCGCTGCATCGTTTTCAGCAGTTAATGGAATGCCAAGAACCGGGATTTATTGGTTCTGAGACTGCCAAAAAACTCATTGAAACTAAGGTTTCCGACCTCCCCGTAACTACTCCCATTTTAAGAGTAATCAGAAATACAGTTTTCAAGGTGAGACCGATCGCCTCTTCTCAACTGAATAACTCCGAGAAATTTTCAGTACCAGCCGGACGGGAATTTTCAGTTTTGGCTTATGATCCGATCCGGGCACATTTAAGGGTAGCTTTGCGTAATCAGTCCTTTGGCGGTTATTCTGTGTTGTATATTTGGGGTGGCCATGTGGAAGTTTACGAGGGAGGGAGCAGAACCCATCCCCGACCCCTACCGACAAGCCGTCGTTTGAATGTTCCCTTCAAGTCACAATTAGATAATTTCTATAACCCCACAGGGTCTTGTAATGTGACTTCCCTGGCCATGTGTTTGGAATATTTTAATATTCCGCGTCGCGATTTGAGATATCGTCAATTTGAGGATGAACTATATCGCTATGCCCTGAATATGGGTTATAGTCGCCATAATCCCTACGATTTAGCTCGCATTGTCCGAGACTATGGTGCTAGGGATCATTTTACCGAAAATGCCGTAATTGAGGACGTGCAGGACTGGGTAGCAGCGGGTTATCCGGCGGTTATCCACGGATACTTTACCTCCTTTGGGCATATTATCGTCGTGGTAGGCTATGACCAAAATGGGTTTATCGTCCATGACCCTTATGGCGAGTGGTTTTCAACCGGATATCGAACCGATTTAAGTGGTGCTTACTTACACTACTCCTATCGACTTATTCGGCGGGTGTGTATTCCTGATGGGAATTTTTGGGTGCATTTCATCTCCAGGTGAGATAATTTTAACCCCACTTTAACCAACTCCTAATAACTTGCATAACTCCTGTGGAGTTGTGGAGTACATAGCCAGCCGAGCAACTTCTACAAAACACCAAAATTAGAACTATAGACATGAGACTACAGGACTTTGTGGGGACTAATACTCAATATGATATCAAAGCCATTTATGATAATGAAGCTCTGAGTCGTCAAATTCAAACTCGACTGATTGATTTAGGACTCCTAGCGCCGCCAGTTGATGGCATATTTGGCCCCAATTCAACGGCAGCTTTTCGGAGTTTTCAGGAGTTAATGAACTGTAGCGAACCCAGTGGCATTTTGGGAACGGATACCGCCAAGAAGCTGATCGAAACCAAAAGTGTCAATCGCCAGGGAAATATGAGGCTACAGAACTTCCTGGGTACAGATATCCGATATGATGTGAAGGAAATTAATGCTGATGCAGGTTTGAGTCGTCAAATTCAAATCCGGCTGATTGATTTAGGGCTGCTAGACCCGCCAGCAGATGGCATATTCGGTCCCAAGTCAACGGCGGCGCTGCATCGTTTTCAGCAGTTAATGGAATGCGAAGAACCGGGATTTATTGGGTCAGAGACTGCCAAAAAATTAATTGAAGCTAAGGTTTCTGACCTCCCGGTAACTACTCCGATGTTAAAAGTGACCAGAGATACAGTTTTGAAGGTCAAACCGATCGCCTCTTCTCAACTGAATAACTCCGAGAAATTTTCGATTCCAGCGGGACGGGAATTTTCAGTTTTGGCTTATGATCCGATCCGGGCACATTTAAGGATAGCTTTGCGTAATGAGTCCTTTGGCGGTTATTCTGTGTTGTATATTTGGGGTGGTCATGCGGAAGTTTACGAGGGAGGAACCCAAACCTACCCCAGACCCCTACCGAGAAGCCATCGTCTGAATGTTCCCTTCAAGTCACAATTAGATAATTTCTATAACCCCACAGGGGCTTGTAATGTGACTTCCCTGGCTATGTGTTTGGAATATTTTAATATTCCCCGCCGTGATACGAGATATCGTCAATTTGAGGATGAACTGTATCGCTATGCTATCAATAAGGGCTATAGTCGCCACAGTCCCTACGATTTAGCCCGCATTGTGCGAGACTATGGTGCTAGGGATTATTTTACCGAAAATGCGGTAATTGAGGATGTGCAGGACTGGGTAGCAGCGGGTTATCCGGCGGTTATCCACGGATACTTTACCTCCTTTGGGCATATTATTGTGGTGGTGGGCTATGACCAAAATGGGTTTATTGTCCATGACCCTTATGGGGAGTGGTTCTCCAGTGGATATCGAACCGATCTAAGTGGTGCTTACTTACACTACTCCTATCAACTAATTCGGCGGGTGTGTATCCCTGATGGCAGTTTTTGGGTGCATTTTATCTCGAAGTAACAAGGTCTAAACTCTGCTGTACCAACGCAATAGGACTTGGGCGAGTCGTTTGGAGTTGTGGCGGACATAGCCAGTGTCGCTATCAACTTCAATGATATTGGTTAATACCATTCTTCGCCCTAATTCCTTGACGGCTTCCCGGTCAATGAAAACCGGGTGAGAGTCTTCTTGAGCATAGCGGATTAATGCTTGAGCTGGGGGGACTTTTCCTTGGACTAAGACGGCATCAAATAGTTTATGGCCACAAGCGTCATCGATCGCCCGAATGTGGTCGGCGACGCTATAGTTATCAGTTTCCCCTGGTTGGGTCATGACATTACAAACATAGATGCGGGGGACTTGGCTTTGAGCGATCGCTTCGGTAATTTCTGGGACCAATAAATTGGGGATAACGCTAGTGTAGAGGCTACCCGGTCCGATAATAATCAAATCTGCTTCTTGAATGGCGCTAATAGCTTTAGGAAGGGCTGGGGGGTTAGCAGGTGTGCAACCAATTTTGACAATTTTACCCCTAGCTTCTGTAATACTAGACTCTCCATGAATACGACGGCCATCTTCTAATTTAGCCCACAGGTGAACATCGCTGAGGGTAGCGGGTAGGACTTGACCGCGAATAGCCAAAACCTTAGAACTAGCTGCGATCGCCCTTTCCAGGTCTCCGGTCACCTCTCCCATAGCCGTGAGGAATAAATTGCCAAAACTGTGACCTGTTAAACCATCGCCAGCCCGAAATCGGTATTGGAATAATTCAGTGAATAGCTTTTCCTCGTCAGCTAAGGCCGCTAAACAGTTGCGAATATCTCCTGGGGGTAACACTCCAATTTCGCGGCGCAAGCGCCCAGAGGAGCCACCATCGTCCGCTACGGTAACAATAGCGGTGATATTAGCGCTGTAATCTTTCAAACCCCGCAGCAGGGTTGATAGACCTGTTCCGCCGCCAATAACTACGATTTTCGGACCTCGGTTGAGGCGGCGCAATGCGATGAGGCGATCGACCAATTCCTGATCACCTTCGGGGGTGAATACCTGGGTAATAGAGTTAAAGCTGCGACTCTGACCCCAAAAAATGAATAGTAAACCCGCCAAAATTAGCAACGGCCCAGAAATCGAGTTAGGGATAATTTGGGTAATCCATTCCAAAAATCCCCTCAGCAGTTGCAAAATATAGAAAATTGGGGTCATTCCTGTCCAGATAGCTAACCCCAAACTGGTCAGCAATACCCCACCGGCGCTAATGAGTAACCACCGTTTGACTAGCAAACCGGGGGCTAACCATTTGAACCACTGTCCTATTCTATGGGAGGAACGGTAGCCTGAGCGACTCCAATTTAGTCGGAGTTTGAACAGGCGACGCAGTTTCAACCTAAGAGAAATAATCGACATTTGATAATAGACCTCATAAAAATCTGTTGTGGTTAAATTTGGGCAAACCTAATTCGAGATGATAGCCTGTATCTCGCAACTTATAGTTATGTAGATAGTCCATAGGGGAAGAGTCTATGGCCAATGGGGAATGGGAACTGAATCAAAATCTAATATGTCTGAGCCACTAATTGAACTGCGAGGAATTTCTAAAACCTTTGGTTCCAATGTGATTTTAGATGGGGTAGATCTAAGCATCTATCAGGGTCAAGCCTTGGGAATTATCGGCCCTTCTGGGACGGGAAAATCAACGATTTTGCGGATTATAGCCGGGTTATTGCCTCCTGATGCTGGAGAAGTATATGTCAAGGGACAACTGCGACGGGGTTGGGTGGATGATCTTAGTGATCCGATTGGTATTGGCATGGTGTTTCAGAATGCGGCTTTGTTTGACTCTCTGAATGTTGAACAAAATGTGGGATTTCGTTTGTATGAACACAGCAGACTTTCCCAGGCTACTATTCGTCAATTAGTTGAGGAAAGGCTAGAAATGGTGGGTCTGCCTAATATTTGCGATCGCTATCCGGCAGAATTATCTGGAGGAATGCGAAAACGGGTGAGTTTTGCCAGAGCAATTATGCCCAACCCGGAAAACCCCAGCGATAACCCTGAAGTTATACTTTATGACGAACCAACGGCGGGTTTAGATCCGATCGCTTCAACGGTGATTGAAGATTTGATTCGCAGCCTGCAAAAGCGGGACGGGGGTGGCAGCACCTATGTGATGGTGACACACCAAGATAGTACGATCCGCAGAACCACAGACCAGGTAATTTTTTTGTATAAAGGTCAAATTCAATGGCAAGGGTCGATTGAGGAGGCTTACAGGTCCGATAATCCAGCGCTGATACAGTTTTTTACGGGCAGTGTAAGCGGACCCATTCAGGTGGTCAATTAGCTGATGGGAGCCAGAAAATTGTTAAGTTAACCTAACATAGGAAGATGGGACAGGCAAATGGGAGGATAAATAATGCGATCGCGAAGTGTCCGTGAAGGATCAGTCGGTTTGTTGATTATATTGGGAGTGGGGCTATTTGGAGCCACAGCTTTTTGGCTGCGGGGGCTCACTCTTGGTCAGCAGAGTTACCAAATTCGGGCTGAATTTCCTAGTGCTACTGGTCTTCAAATTGGGGTACCTGTACGATATCGGGGGGTAAAAGTCGGGCGAGTTACCAGAATTCAACCCCAGTCTAATGGGGTGGAGGTGGTGCTAAATATTGAATCTACGGATTTAGTCATGCCACGAAATTCCCAAGTTTTGGTCAATCAGACGGGTTTTCTGAATGAAACCTATGTTGATATTATCCCCAATGCAGTCTTAACTCCTGAGTTAGTGGCGGCTAACCCCATTAGTGCTACCTGTCCCTCATCAGATATTTTGTGCCATGAGAGTTCTATTCAAGGTTTACCGGGTATTAGCCCCGATCGCCTCATGGAGACTATGCTTGATTTAGGGGAACTCTATGGCAACCCGGAATTATTTGCTAATCTAAATGCGGCGGTGGAAAATACCGCCCTCGCCGCCGCCGAAGCCACGAAACTGACCACCCAAATGGGTCAATTAGTTGAGATAGCTAAATTGGAGTTGGGTAATTTTAGTGCCTCGGTGGATCAAAACATGAACTTATTTTCCTCGGAAATGACTCAGCTTTCCGATCAACTAGAGCGCTCCATGCAGGAAGTCAGCGGAGCGGCACTGCAGTCGGCTAATTCCTTAGACAGGGTAACAGGTGATATCAGTGCCTTAACTCAAGAGGTAAATGCCTTGGTGGCTACCAATCGCTCAACCTTGCTGACGACCTTAAATAATATTAATGAAACCAGCCAGGAATTGAGTGTAGCGATCGCTACACTAACCCCAGTTATAGCCCGGTTTGAACAGGGGGAACTATTAACCAATCTGGAAACCCTATCAGCCAATGCGGTGATCGCTTCGGAGAATTTGCGAGATGTTTCCAAGACTGTCAACAACCCCGATAATTTAATCTTACTGCAACAAACCCTAGACTCTGCCCGTTCCACCCTGCAAAATATGCAGAAGGTGACCGCAGATATTGAAGATTTGACAGGAGATCCGAGATTGCGCGATAGTTTACGGAGGATCATCAACGGCTTGGGTAATATTCTCGCCTCCACCGAGGAGTTAGAGCGCCAAACGGCTGTGGCGGAAACCCTAGCCCCCCTCAGTCAAGCGGCGGAGGCGGGGGATGAAAAAACCATAAAACTGCTATTCTCGGAAATCGATTCAGATTTATCGGATTTATGGGCTTTGGTCAGTTCACCAGACACCGCCGCTAATTCTCCCCGGTGGACTATTGACAGCACTTCCTCCGTAGACATTTCTGGGGAATAAGAGGGAGCTACTAGCTGCCTATGGTTGGGTTATGCTTATGCCAAGGGGTGGCTTGTTCATAAGCATGGGCGACTTCAAACAGACGACTTTCGCCGAGAACTTTGCCAATTAACTGCATTCCTATGGGGAGACCCTGGCTGTCAAATCCACAGGGAACGCTGATGGCCGGTAAACCGGCTAAATTGACGGGAATTGTCATCAGATCGGACAGATACATACTCAGGGGGTCAGAGGTTTTTTCTCCGGCTTGAAAAGCGGTAGTCGGAGAGGTAGGACAAACTAAGACCTCTACTTGGGTAAAAGCGCGATCGAAATCTTGTTTAATCAGGGTTCGGACTTTTTGGGCTTTCAGATAATAGGCATCATAGTAACCAGCAGACAAAGTATAGGTTCCTATCATGATCCGACGTTTGACTTCTGCCCCAAAGCCTTCGGCGCGGGTTTTGGCGTACATCTCAATCAGGTTATCAGCATCAGGAGTGCGGAAACCATATTTAACCCCGTCATAGCGGGCGAGATTAGCGGAAGCCTCGCTGGGGGCGATAATATAGTAGGTGGGCAGACCATAGCGGAACCGAGGACAGGAGATGACCTGAATTTCTGCGCCTAGGCTTTGCAGAACTTCGATCGCTTTAGTGACGGCTTGTTCTACTACGGGATCTAAGCCTTCCCCGAAGGTTTCTTTAATTACCCCAATTTTGATTTTGCTTCTGGGTTTAAGGGAGGGCTTTAAAAAATCGGTATAGTCGGGGATATCTACATTAAGGCTGGTGGAGTCTTTGGGGTCGTAACCGGCGATCGCATTTAATAAAATGGCTGCGTCTTTGACCGTGCGACCAAAGGGGCCAATCTGATCCAACGAAGAAGCATAAGCTACCAACCCATAGCGCGATACTAGCCCATAGGTGGGTTTCATGCCTACAACTCCACAGAATGAGGCTGGTTGACGAATGGAACCCCCTGTATCCGAACCAAGGGCAACTACTGCCTCATTGGCTGCTACGGCTGCTGCTGACCCGCCAGAGGACCCTCCGGGAACTCTGGTTATATCCCAAGGGTTAGCGGTGATTTGAAAGGCTGAGTTTTCGGTGGAACTTCCCATCGCAAACTCATCTAGGTTGGTTTTTCCAAGTATAACTGCTCCGGCTTCTATGAGTTTGGTGGTCACAGTGGACTCATAGGGAGGCACGAAGTTCGCGAGAATTTTCGAGCCACAGGTGGTGGTAATCCCTTCCGTACACATATTGTCTTTGACGGCTATGGGAATGCCTGCTAATAATCCGATTTCGTCTCCGGCGGCGATTTTAGCATCAACCTGTCGGGCTTGTTGTAGGGCTCGATCTGCGGTAATACACAGAAAACTTTTGAGTGTGGGTTCTAATTTGTTAATGCGATCGAGCGCTTCGGTGGTGATTTCCACAGCAGAGCGTTCTTTATTTACCAGTTGTTGGTGCAACTCGCAGATCGATGCCATGCGGTCTCCTCTGTTTTAGTTCCAATATTTGAGTTTACCGAAAAATTGGTAACACTCTACTACCTGATCCTTCCCGATCGCTAAATTTTTGTTTGATCCGGAAATTTTGCCAGCCTGACGATAGATCAACCAGTGTTATGGATGATGAGATGAGGAGGTATGCCACCAAAGGCTCATATTGAACCCCATTTATCGGTTGATGATCTCAAAAACCGTTACCGACAAGCTAGAGATACTACTGAGTCCCGTCGGTGGCATCTTCTTCATTTGGTGGGTAGCGGTTGGACGATCAAGCAAGCAGCAGAAGTTGTGGGGTTAAATTACGACTACGCCAAAGAGATTATCCGCCGTTATAACCACGAAGGCCCACCTTCGGTGAGAAACCGTAGTCGCGATCGCCAGCCCCCTGTGGCGCGATCGCTTTTGACTAAATCACAGCAACAGGAACTCAAGCAGGCTTTGCTGGGTCCCGCTCCTGATGGGGGACCGTGGTCTGGCCCCAAAGTAGCCCAGTGGATTGCTGAACGCACTGGCCGCCAGCACGTTTGGCCTCAGCGGGGATGGGACTATCTCAAACGATTAGGGATTAATTGGAAGCAACGGAACAATTCTGGTTCGGAATTTTGATCTATTCAGTTATCTGGTTGTAAGGACAATGAAACCAAAATATCTATTGAATTTAGCCACGGGAGCAACCATGGCGATCGCTTCTTTCTTTGTTACTAATGGCACAGTGGCTGAAGAAACCGAAATTACACAGTTTCCGCGCCATCGACATCAGCTACTACAGCGACCTAATAGAGTAGTTCAACAAGAGTTTTTCTGTGGCCGTAGTGATGATGATGTTCCTACTACCTTTGTCAGAAACTCTCGCGGGACTTTTCCCGTCATTCGTTGGGTTTCTTTGGTTTTTAATCAGGCTGGTTATGTACCACAAACTCGCTGTCGCCAAGTTTCTTCTAAATTTCAAGAGTTCTATGAGCGAGGATTGCTTAATTATGTGACTACAGGAACCGTTAATCGACAACCTGTTATCTGTGTTTCTGATGCTAAGGATGGTCCCTGTTTGGGGGTTTTATTTACTCTCAAACCTAATCAAGATGCTCGCCGCACTATCCGACAGCTTTTTGCTCTACAAGCTAATGCTAATGCTGGTCCTTTAGAAGAAAATGGTTCTCGTCTATATTTGGATTTTCAGCAATACCTAGATCAGCAAATCACTTTTAATTCTGATTAAAGGCTGATGCTTCTGCCTCCTTGGTTGATGGGTAAGTGGCGTGAGCCGGAGGCAGGAATAATTAATCATGGCAGTTTTTTATGAGAGTTTAAATGCTATTACTGCCTTTTTTAATGGCTAATTTTTGGGGAATTGAGCAGCATCATTTAGATTACTTTTTTCTCCCTGATCAGTTAACCGTCATCACTGGCTCTAAAACTGCGGGCTGTGTTGAGGGTGAGTGGCGACCTTGTAGCCCTCAAAAATTGCAGGCGATCGCTGAATCTATTACAGTCAAAATTATTTCTGGGTCGGCTTGGGGGTCGGGAATCATCCTGAAAAGAGAAGGTGATTTATATACAGTCTTGACCAATGATCATGTCATCAATACCGAGGAATCTCCCTATTTAATACAAACTCCTGATGGTCATATTTATCAAGGCTATTTACTCAACAATGATGCCTGACAAGGACAAGATTTGGCTCTGATTCAGTTTCAGGCTCCCCCCAATTATGCGATCGCCTCTTTCCATCCTTCCGCGACTCTCTCCCCTGGTGATAAAGTCTTCGGCGCGGGTTTTCCTTTGGAGATAGATCGAGATAATATTGAGACCATTAACCTTAACAATAATCATAGTAAATTACGAGACACAAAACCATCATTATATCATCTATTTCAGCCCAAGTCATCCCTCGCCAAATTTCCTGATCAAAAATATCCTCCTACCAGGAATCAAGGATTTAATTTAACCAGAGGTAGAATATCCTTCCTTTCCGAAAAACCCTTTAAAAACGGTTATCAGATTGGCTATACTAATCCCATCCAAAAAGGCATGAGCGGCGGCCCCCTGTTAGACCGTTGGGGAAAGGTAGTCGGTATTAATGGAATGCACGCCTACCCTCTTTGGGGAGACCCCTATATTTACGATGATGGTGAACAGCCACCCCCAGATTTACGCGAAAAAATGAGACATCTGGCTTTTGCTATTCCTAGCGATCGCTTAACTGAATTAGCACCGGAATTTTCCCCAATCCCACCATTATATATTACTGAATACAATGGGATTTTATGGGAGTTTAACTCTCCTGATTCCCCGCATTTTTGGCTGCCACCCATCCGCCCATAAATCGAGCAACTTTTTACCGACATATCATCTGGTAGCCTCAGACCCCGTAAATAGTAATCCCCAGCCAACCCGATTAGGGATTTGCTATAATTAGCAACGGCACATATAACACATATCCCGTATCTGCAAAATGCTCAAACACCTGCGATATCTATGCTTGTTTATGTTAGGGTTAGGACTATCGCTGCTGATAGGTTGTGTTCCTCCGTCAATCAGTTTAAGCCTTAATTCCCAACCGGATACAGTAGCGATCGCCACAGATAGCGTCAGCCTGTCTCCACCCCTTAAATGTGAATTAAATAAAGATTGTTTAGTGATTTTATACACCGATCGCGATCCGAGTCCCAAAGCCGTAGATTTTGGCTGTGGTCGCCAAACCTATGATGGTCATAAAGGAACAGATTTTGCGATTCCTGATGAAAGAATGATGGCTGAAGGAGTCCCCGTATTTGCATCAGCCTCTGGTCAGGTATTAAGAGTCCGTGATGGAGTCGAAGATCGGCGCATTAGACATCCAGCGGAAAGGTCAAGGGTAGAGGGTCAAGAATGCGGTAATGGGGTAGTTATTGACCACGGAAAAGGTTGGGAAACTCAATATTGTCACCTGCGGCGGGGTAGTGTAGCCGTTAAATCAGGCGATTCGGTCAATACTGAAACAGTATTAGGAATGGTGGGAACATCTGGTTTAACCTCCTTTCCCCATGTTCACATCACCGTTACCCATGATGGACAGGTAGTTGATCCTTTTGTGGGTCCGACCTCCTCACCCGGTTGTCAGACTAGCTTAGATCCTATTTGGAATCAACCTTCTGGGTATAATCCCACAGGTTTAATTAGGGCGGGATTTTCCACAGACCCCCCCGACATGGACCAAATTTGGGATGGGAAGCATTCAGAAACCGTATTGTCCGCCCAAATTCCCGCCCTATTATTCTGGGTACAAGCCTATGGTATTTTAGCGGGGGATGAGGTTAAATATAGAATGATTGACCCCAGAGGTAATGTGGTAGTTGACCATAATGATCGGATTCAATCTCCCAGTCTCACCTGGGTGGGCTATGTGGGACAAAGAAATTCTGGCGCTAGTCTACTTCCAGGAGTCTGGAAAGCTGAATATAGCCTTACCCGTGGCGATCGAGTTTTAATAAATGTACAACGACAGGTTGAGTTAAATTTGACCTAACCAGAGTTAAACAGCCGATTAATGGGACAATATTGATACTCTCGATCGCTGTCAGAGTCTATCGAGACTCGATCAAGCATCGATTTTGCAGTAATGGAAATGTGTTTCAATGTTCAAACGAATTGCATCAATTATCCTAGTTGTTGTTAGTCTCACCCTGGGGGGATGTGTAGCCACCGGGGGAGGTCTAAAAAGTTTTGTGGACACAGCAGATGGCTATGAGTTTCTTTACCCTAACGGTTGGGTAGAGGTGAGGGTCTCTAATGGACCGGATGTGGTTTTTCACGATATGATCGACTCGACGGAAAATGTTAGTGTGGTGATTAGTTCTGTGACTAGGGGTGATAGTTTAGAGGAAATTGGCACTCCCACAGAGGTGGGATATACCCTCAGTAAAAATGCGATCGCCCCAGAGGGGTCCGGTCGGACAGCAGAGTTGTTGAATGCTGGGAAAAGAGAATCCACCAATAATACTTACTATTTACTCGAATATGCTGTCACTCTTCCTAATCAGCAAAAACGGCATGATTTCGCTAGTATTGCTATCAGTCGGGGTAAGTTGTTTACTTTGAATATATCCACCAGTGAACAGCGTTGGCAAAAAAGCAAAACTCTGTTAGAACAAGTGGTGCGATCGTTTACTGTTTATTAACGGAGATTCTGATATGGCGGACTCAGCTATCACTTTTGTCCTGGCTTCTGCTTCCCCAGCCAGATATAGACTCTTAAAAACTGTGGGAATTGATCCAGTAGTAATTAAGAGTGATTTTGATGAGTCTAGCATTCAGATTGATGATCCGACTGCATTGGTAGAACAACTCGCTCAAGCCAAAGCGGAAGCTGTGGGGAGACGGTTAAAAGACCATCCCCCTAGCTATTTAGACAACGGTAAAAATGCGCTAATTTTGGGCTGTGATTCGGTGTTGGTGATGGGGGGTGAAATTTACGGTAAACCGGCTGATAAAGCGGAAGCGATCGCCCGTTGGCAAAATCTCAGTGGTCATGTGGGACAGCTTTATACTGGTCATGCTTTGCTGGATTTGAATAAACCCAAACTTTTGGTTTTATCTCGCATAACTGATGTGCATTTTGCGACTGTTGATGAGGAGGAAATCCGGTCTTATGTGGAGACCGGAGAACCTTTAAACTGTGCGGGATGTTTTGCTATTGAAGGGAAAGGGGGGGCTTTTGTTGATAGGTTAGATGGCTGTCATACTAATGTGATTGGTCTGAGTTTACCTCTGCTGCGGTTGATGCTTCGAGAGTTGGGGTATGGAATCACTAATTTTTGGAATTAACCCAATAAACAGGCGATGGGGAATAGTATATATTCCAGAAAAAACAGTTTCCAAATGAGTTGGTAAAAATTGGCGATCGCCTGTTTATCCCCTAGGTCTACACTGGTGCTTTTCCACCACATAAAACTTAGTAATATCAGATTAGTTATCACTAAAAATACTGGGTTTAAACTCCCATAAATTAGGAAAGCCGCCGCCATCATTCCTAAATAACAGATGGTGATTACTCCCCTAGCTAGATTAAATACGGCTACGGTTCCCAGACGGATGGTAAAGGTGGTAATATGGTATTGGCGATCGCCTTCAATATCGGGGATATCCTTAAAGATGGCAATCGCAAACGTAAACACCAAAATAAATAGGGTTAACACCCAGACGCTGGGGGGTATCACCGGAATTTTCCATAATTGGGGGGTTGATAACTGTTGGCTAAAATGACAAAATAGCCCCAGGTTGACAATCACCCCCCGCACTGTAAATATACATAATGCCGCCCAAACGGGAAATCTTTTTAAGCGTATGGGAGGGAGGGAATAGGCGGTTCCGAGGACTAAACTAATGCCAACAGTAGCTGCTAAAAAAGGCCCCCCAACCACTGCTAAAATGACCGCCAATATCCCTGTAGTGGCTACGATAATTTGACCCTGGCGGCGAGAATATACCCCAGAAGCTAAAGGTAAGTCGGGTTTATTAATTACGTCTATTTCGATATCTTCTAATTGATTAAGACCGACAATATAGATATTCCCACACAGACAGGCTATCCAACTAATCAGCAGGATGGTTAAATTTGTAGGGAGAAAAGGGGCGTTTTCCCATGTAGTAGGATTAAGTTGATCACTAAATGCGATCGTAAATAACCCCAATACACTGAGACTGGTTCCGATAATGGTATGAGGTCGGGAAAATTTCCAGAAAGCATACAGCCAAGGCGCATTTTTCTGAACCGGGTTCCCAGTAACTTTTGGTAATGCGATCGAGGAATTCTGATTCATAATTGGGTTAAATCGTTAATATGCAATAGAGTTAATGAGTCAGATTGTCCATGGTCTTCAACCTACTGTAAAAAATCATCTCCAATTTTCCCAAGAACGGTTAAAAAGAGAAGTGCGGGGAAATGCGATAGGATTACCATTTTCTTGGATGAACCATTGTAACTCATCTAGTAAAGGCGATCGCCTTGGTAAATCCGCCACTAATTGATAGGGAAAAACATCATTTTCAAAAGCAAAAACCGCCGTCATTCCCGCCGCCGCACCAGAAGACCATTCAAAGGAATGCACCCGGTAAGCCGCCGCCGCAATATGGCTAGTAGCAATACTTTTACCCACCACCAATAAATTATCAATTTCCTGGGGAATCATAGCCCGGAGAGGAATTTGGAAGGGGTAAGCCTGTCCTTGTCCGAGACGTTCTCCCTCTCTTTCAGTATTTCCCGGAGTTTCGTGGGGGCTTAAAGTCATACAGGGGTGAAAATCGATCGCATAATGTCCAATACCCACCGTATCAGGATAAATGGTAGATCTCCCTCTGCGGGAAGTCTGTTCAACCGTTTGATTTCTAGCGACTAAAGCTGGTAATTCCAACCCCGCCAAAGCCATCCATAACTCCCTAAATTCTGAAGCCGAGAGATTTTCCCGGTAAAAATCCCCGGCAAAATCATTACGAGAAATATCAGTTTCCCAAATCATAAACCCTTGAGGTTGACCGAAGGAAGGGCGACCAATAATCCGGCGCGCCTCTCGCATATAGGGAAACTTAGAGAGTCCGTGGGCGGTTCCCATGGGCTGATCAAATCCTCTCAAAAATCGATGATTAGGGTAGATATTTTTAACACCATCGCCCAATTGAGAATCAGTAGTCCCTTTCACTAACCAATAAAAGAAACCCTTGGCATTTTCTTCGCCATATTGCAAGGACTGCACCCGTAGTCCGCCCATCCAATTTCCGGGTTCTAGCTGCCCGCTGGCGGCTAGTTGTCGGGGAGTTAGGATTAAATTGTCCTGAGAGGTTCCAGGGCGGTAGTCATTGCCCCAAGTCCAGTTTTGCATGGAGATATCCCCAGGATAAATGGTCCACCTGCGTGGGTCGGGGTGAAAAGGTCCTTCTGGGTTTTCGGTGTGAATGCGACGGTAAGTAAACACTAGGGTAAAATTGGCTAATCGCTGCAATTCATAGCTGTAGTAGGGCGCATAGCGTTCGTAAAATGGTGGTTTTTCGATGGGTTCTGGCTCGGCGAGGGCTTTCATGGCGAAAGTATAGGTGAAACCCTGGGTGCAATAGGGGTCTCCGGTGACGCTGGAGGAGGTGGGTTCTAGGGGGTTGCGTGGGTCTATACCCAAGTTGTGGGGAATATTGGTCATGCCGATAATTTCCCCGGTTTCTGTGGCTTCTACCACATACCAGTTAGCGGCTTGTTTATCTGTGTTGGCGGGGAGAAATTCGATAATGGTTTTGGTGAGACGGGGTGAGTCTTCCCAAGTGTAAGCATCTTCAATAATTTGGGATAGGGGTTCGGTATTTAGGGGGGGTGTACCGGGGGCGGCTTGATGTTGAATGGCGATCGCACTGAGAATTTTTCGATCTGCTATTTCCACATATTTAGGAACAGTATTAGGAAACCATTTTAAAGTCCCTTTTCCCTGTTTTGCCGCATCTTCTAGCATTGATGATAAAATCGCGTGACCGTTATAAGGTCGGAAACAAGACTCGCTTACCCAACAACCACCAGGGTTAAGGATGCCGTATTTTTCTTTAATGCGATCGCGCAATTCTAGGTATCCTCGCGGGAAAAATAATAAGGATCTTTGAGTTTGTCTTTCATCTAAAGCAGAGGTTCCCTGGGAGGAAATTTGACCCCCTACCCAGTCCGTGATATCAGTTAAGCAAACTGTCCGACCTGCTAATAATGCTTCATAGGCTGTGGCTGCGCCTGCTAGTCCACCACCAAACACTAAAATATCACAGGTTTCTTGAGTATCTGTAGTCCTGGGTAAACTCGCATCAGCTACTTGCTGACTGAACAGGGAAGCCACTATACCTAGGGCAATTTTTACATAAAACGCAGTTTTAATAATCTTCATCATATATTACCATGGAGAACTTGCTAATTTGGGGTTGATGGGTCAGTTGGTAGGAGACCTCAGACAGATAAATTGATAATTTCAACCATTATATATTCCCCAGACCAAAATGGGTAAGGTGCATCCTATAGATAAATCATGATTGGTGGGTAGGGTGCGTCAGAGAGATAAATCATAATTGTCACCTGAGATGTTGAGGTCTGACGCACCATTTTCATATTGTCTATTGGTCTGACTCACAATTTTCAAAATTTGACATTTTACCAAAATATCCTGAAAACTTAATCAATTCATTGACACCCCAATCAACCGAATATACACCTTGTTTTACCAACCGATGAAAGCTAGAAAATTTCCAATATTTAGGAGATTCACATAAACCATGCTTGACCGGATTATAATCAATGTAATCACAGCAATTCTCAAAATCTTCTTCGTCTTTGATTAAATGCTCCCAATATCGCCTTTGCCATAAATTGCTCTCTTTCCGCTTGTGACGAGAGAGAGTTACTTCCGTGCTTAGTTTGAGTTTATGGCTACAGCTGCGCGTCACAAAACTTTTTAAATATCGCCATCGCATCGGATAATTTTTATCACCTTCTGGTAGTGTCCAAATACAATGAAAGTGATCAGGTAATAGAGCGATCGCATCTAAAGAAAAAGGATATATTTTTTGCAATCTTTGGAATCCTGTTCGTAAACCTTCCCGTCCAATTTCAGTACATAGCCAAGGGTTCCTTTTATAGGTGACTTGGGTAAAAAAGTAGGTTGCGCCTGGAACAAATAATCGACGATAATTAGACATGGCTTGATTGGGGTGTAGAGTTAGGATGCGTCAGATAGATAAATCATAATTTTAACCTGATGGGTAGGGTGCGTCAGATAGATAAGTCATAATTTTAACCTGATGGGTAGGGTGCGTCAGATAGATAAGTCATAATTTTAA
>NZ_JARPLC010000041.1:0-86 GCF_032350395.1 Limnospira sp. PMC 289.06 | reverse complement strand
CCTGATGGGTAGGGTGCGTCAGATAGATAAGTCATAGATTGTCACCTGAGATGTTGAGGTCTGACGCACCAGAGGTGGGTTTGACG
>NZ_JARPLC010000040.1:0-38263 GCF_032350395.1 Limnospira sp. PMC 289.06 | reverse complement strand
AGTTTATACGGGCATTCCATCTTTAGATTTGTCCTATCCACCGGGGTACTTTTAAAGGTCTGTGTAGGTGTTGCATAGAGAACCCTACTTTTCCCCTTGCTCTTTTGAACGTAGCGTGTCAACCTATTTCGCTACCTTAATAATTACGATGGTTCAAGCCGGAACATTCAGATTTCCTTAGTCATGGATGGTTGGCAGTGGTCGGATTATTGGGAATAGGTTTCCCTCACGCCTTCCGTTCCCCGCTTCAATCTGATGGGTTGTGATTCCCAAAACTGGGGGTGGCTATCGCCGTTACTCTCAACGCCCTGATTTCTCAGTTGGTTTATGACCTTGAGTTCCCTGCCTTGCTTAGATTTCTCCAAGCGTCGGGACATATAAACAGTTATGGGATGGTTAGGGGTGCAAATCCCTTATATTCTACCCAGGGGTGGAAGTCCCACTAGGAGGTTATTTCAGGCATTGCAGCCTTATTTAACTCCTAAACGTCTCGCACCTATACATCTATAATAGCATTCCTCGCCGTCCCTGTCAACCTCTATTCTTTCCGCGCGAGGGTTGGTTAATTGAATAAAAAATCAAGTTATTCTTGAGCGCCAGCGGCTCTCAAAAGCTTAACAATTTCGTGATGTCGGTTAAATTCGGCTAACATTAAAGCTGTAAAACCCCCACGATGTTTAAGATTAATATTTGCACCGCGTTCAATGAGCAATTGAACTGCGAACTGATGACCACGATGAGCGGCCCACATCAAAGCTGTAGCTCCCTTTTCGTCCTGAAGATTCAGGTCAATTGGGGTAAGAAGTAGCCGTTCAATAATCGCCACATTTCCCACTTCAGCGGCGGTCATCAAGGGAGTTTTACCGCCTTCTGTAGTCAGATGAATATCGGCACCACTATTAAGCAGGATTTGTACAGCGTTTAAATCTCCCTGGCGAATAGCCAAAGAAAGAGGAGTTTCGCCACTGATTTTAGCATTAAGAAGAGCATCACGGCGATCGCGAGAAATACGAGGGACTAACAGAGTCATAATGTCACTATGTCCCTGGATAGCTGCTAACATCAGGGGGATATCGCCAAAGCGATTAACCGCATGAACATCAGCACCCCAACCCAACAGAAGTTTCACCATATCCTGGTGTCCTTCTAGGACTGCCAAATGTAGGGCAGTTTCACCATCGCGATCGCCAGTATAAATATCAGCCCCAGCTTTAAGCAAGGCACTAGCGATAGATAATTGACCCATAGCCGCCGCCCCCATGAGAGCCGTGCTACCATCGATATTGCGGGCATTAACATTAGCCCCAGCTCGGATGAGTAATTCTACCATTTGCCAGTCTCCCCTATCAGTAGCCACCATAAGGGGAGTTTCCCCAGACTCATTACAGACATTGACATTTAAACCCATGTCTAACCAGGTGGGGAGTCTTTCAGGGCGACCAGAGGCAACCACCTGAAATAATATGCCAGAATCAGGTAATGGATCTAAGACAGCCCCAGCTTGCCGGAGGTCTTCAGCAATTTCGAGATGGTTTTGTGATAGGGCTAATTTCCAGGCCGTATCACCGGCGCTGTCGATCGCATTAACATCAGCTCCTTCATTCAATAGCAATTTTACCATAGAGCGATCGCCCCGATGGGTAGCAGCCATCAGAGCCGTGCTACCGTCCTCATTTTGAGCATTGACATTAGCGCCACTTTGTAGTAGCAAACGAGCGCAATCAAGTTGACCATGAGCCGCCGCCACCATCAGAGCCGTGATACCATAGCGACGACTAGCATAATTAACATCTGCGGATCGTTGCACCAACACCTGCAAAATCTCCAAGTATCCTGCCTGTGCTGCCAAAATTAACACCGTAACACCATCACGATCTTTAGCATTAGCATTTCCCCCCTTAGCCAGGAGAGCGCGGGTGTTAATTACATTACCCCTCTTAACCGCTCTAACTAAGGTACTGTCCCGCTGTGTTGTTGAACCCATGAAATGTTTTTCTCATCCCACTCGTTGGTTGGAGGACAGAACTACGATGACTCCATAATAGAGAACCCCGCAGTTGCCAATTGCATCTTCGCAGGATCTATCAAAAACAGTCAATCTTTTTAGCCCATAACATAAGTAAATTCCCACAGTGGCAAGATATCACAAACACAACTGATCAGTAATATGCTAAGTTTTATGAAGATTTCATCATTTTACCGATTCGGAGAACACTATGGATCTGCCAATTCCAGATACTATCAAACCCTACCTGAATTTTATTCACCCAGCGATTATGTGGGTGTTGTTAGCCCTAACAATTTACGCAATGTACTTAGGGGTGCAAATTCGGCGCACCAGGTCATCCGAGGGGGAACAGAAAAAAGAACTGATCAAGGGAAAATTCAATAGCAAACATTATCAAGTCGGCTCGCTAATCCTGGCTTTGATGGTGCTAGGCTCTATTGGTGGAATGAGTGTCACCTATATCAACAATCATAAATTATTTGTTGGCCCTCATCTCCTAGTAGGATTAGGGATGACTGGAATGGTGGCGGTTTCAGCTTCTCTGAGTCCCCTGATGCAAAAGGGGGTTAATTGGGCCCGATATACTCATATCGGCTTGAACACAGTATTGTTAGGACTGTTTTTGTGGCAAGCCCTAACAGGGGTAGAAATCCTGCAACGGATTATCAGCAATATGTAGTTATATCTATAAATCGTAGACCAAGCTACCGGGGTGGGGGGTTGCTACCAAGGCATCAGCAATTATCCCCCTACCGCACCCTACAGATAACTAGCGGTTTTTGCGTTTCTTGGGAAATGATAAGTTTTGGGTAGTGTGAAAGTCTAGTTGGGTTTTGTAACTAAGGCGACGAGAAACCTGTTTGACTATCTTCTTGAGAAGGCTATCTCCGGTTTTCTGAATTAGCGCCCGCGACATATCCAAAATGAACTTGGGGAACTTCACCCCCACAGCTAGATCTAAATGCCATTTAGCCCCAGTCACGATCGCCGGACAATCTTCCGGTTCCACTTGGTATTTCTCGCAGACCTCCTCAACCGAAAGTTGCACCAGTTTCATAGTCGATTGAAAATCAACCTCATAACCAGGGGGAACATAATCAGGAATTGGTGTGGTGCGGATACGATAGATTCCAGCTTCATCTGGGGGAACTAATTCTAAACCGACTCTAGCTTCTACTTGATAGCCAAAAGCACCGAAACGTCCAATAATCAGAGAATAGGAGTTTTCGCCAATGGGTTCAGTTTTCATCGGTTGCGCGCATCGACAGAACCAACCTCGATGATGTCCCAGATATTCGGCCACAGTCTCCAAGTCTGCAAACATCTCCATGCAGTCGTCGTAGTCGGTGTGAAACCACATTTGTTCTGGTTGTTCTGTGGAGTCTTGGGGTTCAAGGTCGGAAGGCTGCATATCACGGGGGTTATTTAGGTCTTGCTCAGATGCTGCTACTGGCTGAGATCTAACGAAATTTTGTGGCATGATGGGTTCTCCTCGAATATGCCTTATGCTTCTATGTACTAGAATGCCTTGTAGCTCGGTAAAACCGCTACAATAAATCTACCATTATTTTTTTAGGAAAAATGGCTGGCATTTCACTGGGTTGAGCATAGGTGTAACAGATGAAGGCATTTGTAGCAGGTGCGACAGGTCAAACAGGTCGCCGAATTGTCCAGGCTCTTTGTCAACGGCAAATCCCTGTCCGCGCTATGGTTAGAGATTTGGAGAAGGCTAAGGGTATGTTTCCGGCCGATCAAGTCGAGATTGTGGTTGGGGATGTATTGGACCCCAAAACTTTGGTAGATTGTATCGGTGATAGTACGGTGGTTTTGTGTGCAACGGGTGCGACTCCCAGTTTCGACTTCACAGGTCCCTATCGGGTGGACTACGAGGGGACTAAGAATTTGGTCAATGTTTCCAAGGATAAGGGGATTGAGCATTTGGTACTGGTCTCGTCCTTGTGTGTGTCCCAGTTTTTTCACCCTCTCAATCTGTTCTGGTTGATTTTGCTGTGGAAGAAACAAGCTGAGGAGTATCTACAAAATAGCGGGTTGACTTATACTATTGTTAGGCCTGGGGGTTTGAAAAATGAGGAGACTGATTATCCTATTGTGATGGCTGGCCCAGATACTTTGTTTGATGGCAGTATTCCCCGGACTCAGGTGGCTGAAGTTTCTGTCGAGGCTTTATTTGTGCCAGAGGCTCGTAATAAAATTGTGGAAGTTGTCAGTAAGCCGGGGGAGCCACAAAACTCCCTCCCCCAGTTGTTCGCTAGTGTGCCTTAAGAGTTGATTATGCACGAATCAAGACCCCCTAGAAGACGCGATCGCCGTGTGGTGCGATCGAAAACTATAGCTGGCGACGATTGGACTCCTGAAATGATGCCATCACCATTGGCGGGGATGCCATATCGACGGACTCGGCGCAGAGGAGGGTTATTGAAACCTCTGTTACTGAGTTTTTTGCTACTCTGGGGGGTCGGTTGGCTATGGGGTGAGGTTGTTACCCGATTTGGTGAAAGTCGGGTGGCGATCGACTACAATCCTAGTCATGAATGGCCGGCTTTGGTCATGCGCGGAGGTGATCCCTACATTCGATCGCTCATGCGGACAATTTCAGCCAGTGAATCTAATTATCCGCGACCCTATCATGTCATCTACGGTGGCAAGTATGTCTCAGATTTGAGTCGCCACCCCGATCGCTGTGTTACCATTGTTGCCGGACCAAATAAAGGTAAATGCACCACGGCAGCCGGACGTTACCAGTTTTTATCATCTACCTGGGAACAGATGGCCGATCGCTACCATCCCAAACCTGCTAGATTTTGGTATTGGCATCCCTATAGTTTTGAGGCGGAATATCAAGACATAGTAGTTTATCGTTGGTTATTGGATCAGGATTTTTGGGGTGTCGATATTTCCCAAATGTTACAAGAGGGACGACTCAATGAAGTTTTGAAGTTGCTCTCAGGAACTTGGACCAGTTTAGGATATGGCATTGAGGATAATATGATGACCAGTTCCCTCCCCAGGGTTTATGAACAAGTCCTACAAGAGGAACTCTATCTCAATGGAGTAAAAGCACATCCATTTCATCCCCAGAGTTAGATCCATTCGCTTTCATCCCCGCATCCCTACCCTTTAAGTGGGTGTCGGGACGAAAGCCAGGGGTTTGCGAGTCCCCCTCAGAGTTATTATCAGAAGAAGTATTGAGCGACTGTGTGGCAACGGAGAGGGTAGATAATCCTCCACCATCAACCCAGTGCTGCTAGTTTATTATTTAGAAATTCTTACCAAAATGCTTTACATTGTACCCAACTATTGATAAACTCAAAATGGCGGGACTATGAGCAAGCATAGCTGTTTTTTAGTGGACGTGAAGTAAATCGCCTGTATATCTTGGTTTTACCAAGGCGATTTTTGGGTGTCAATTGTGCTATTTATACTTTCCTGTTATGGTGCGATCGAGAGATACCTCCACGTCTGATTTTTGAGATTGTGCAATACTCAGAAACTTCCGGCTACCAGATTTTTCCTGGTTAAATGTATTTAAACACATCAATATGATGTTTGATAAATCATCTGATCTGGTCTGGTTGTAGTGAAATTAGCAAGGTTTACTAAATCTCATGAAAACCAAAATTCTGGCTCTCAAAAAGCGAATTCAAGCCATTATTGACCCTCATAAAAGCAACGAAGAAAGAGAGCGTGATGCGGCTGAATACTTAATCATATCACAACCGAATAGTGGCAGAACTTGGCTGCGGGTCATGATTGGAAATGTCTTCCAATCGTTATCAGGCTTGAAGAATATAGACCCAGAAAATATTTCCTATTTTGCCGAATTAAGTCCTAAAATTCCTTATGTAAAAGCCGTCCACGAGCGATTTAAGAATCCAGAGGATTACCGAGACAAGAACATAATTTTATTAGTTCGAGATCCGAGAGATGCTGTGATATCTAACTATTTTCTCAAAACTAAGAGAGATAAAAGTCCTAAATGGATTCCTAAGAGTTTATCAGAATTCATTCGCGAAGGGTATTATCTGGACGACTTCATCGCTTTATGTAATGCCTGGAAGGGATATCATGATCTACCTAAATCATTTTTGCTATTACGATATGAGGATATCCGTCAAGATACTCAGAGAGAGTTGACAAAAGTCATGAAATTCTTGGATGTACAAGTTAGTGACAGCTTAATTCAAGAAGCAGTAAAACGGGCATCATTTGAGCAAATGAGAGAGAAAGAAACTCAGAGTAAGTTGCCAAACGAAACCAATCCAAACATCGATCAAGAATCCTTAAAAGTCAGAGAAGCAAAAGTGGGAGGGTATCAAGATAAAATATCACCAGAGGACATCGATTTTATCGAGAAAAAACTGGATCAGGAGTTAGACCCCAGTTATGGTTATAATTACTTTACAAAACAACACAAATGAGAACTACCTTCAACTCTAATCTATGGTAAGATGGGATATATAGCCATAGTAGGGACAAATCATGATTAACCGTGATAAAGATTTTTGTTTTTGTACCTTGGCTCTGGGTGAAAAGTACCGACGGTTAGTGAAACAACTGGCTCAGGATATCCAACAGTATTCTCCAGGAACTTCATTAGTCGTTTATACAGACTTACCGGAAGATTTAAGGGATCAAAACAATATTTTAGCGTTTCCTCATCAGTCTCAGGGTGTCCTCTACTGTTTCCACGATCGCCGTTTCGTAATTGAAAAGGCTTTATCATTATTTCGGGTTGCTATTCATATTGATGCCGATACAACAATTATTGAAGAAGTTCCGGAAATAGATTGGCAGCCTGGAATTACATCTGGCGAAGGTAAATTCCAAAATATTATCGGCCATCTTGATGCGAAAGAGAAATATCTGGGAGAAAAAATACCGAAAGAACGAGAAGCTTTTCAAAAAATAGCCTCCAAACTAGGGATTTCCTTAGAGAATACCTTTTGGATTCAAGAAGCTCTGTATATTGTGGCGAGGGATGAAGGCAGAGAAAAAGAGTTTATTAAACAGTGGGGTAGAATTGGCAGATATTTGGAATTGAGACAAATTCATCGAGGAGATGGAAATGCGATCGGTTTAGCGGCTGCTCAGGTGGGATGGACTGTTAATACCCACGGTTTTCAAGATTTAATTAAAGTGAGGAGACATCTGGATGCTTCTAAAGACCCAACGGAAAAACTGCCTAATTCCAAACTGAAAACCATGGGAGACGAACTTAAATTTAAACTGAAGTACCACTCTAGGTTAAACTGGGCTCGCATTAAAGCCTTGAAAGATTGGGAATTTTATTATGGTTAGAATCTCCCAACTTGTATTTACTAATCAGGAAAAATAAATGGATATTTCCAAACCAGAAATGATGAAGGAAGAGCTGCATAAGGCTTTGGGAAACTTAGGAAATTTTGAAAACTGTGCATTGCTTAACTACCCTAATTATGGGAATATAGGAGACCACTTAATTTGGTTAGGAGCAATTTTGTATCTAACTGACGTGGTTGGCTGTACCATCAACCATGTCGCAGTTCAGAAGTTATCAAAAGATCAGATTGAGCAAAAGCTCGATCAACAATCTCCTCTAATCTTTACGGGTGGAGGGAATTTAAACGATATTTATAAACATATAAATTTTTATGAAGAGATTATTTCGGAGTATGGCGATCGCCCAATAATTATCCTATCCCAAAGCATTTATTTTACGGATAAGGAACGTTTAAATAAGGTCGCCAATCTATTTAACTCCCACCCCAATCTGACCATATTTGCGCGAGAAAATTACAGTTACGATATCGCCCTTGAATATTTCCATAGCTGTCGAGTTTTCAAAGCTCCCGATCTGGCTTTTCAACTGGTTAATATGCCAGGTTTGGCAAACAAAAATCATCGTTCTAATTCGATCCTTTACCATTGTCGAACCGGGAAAGAGTTAAACAAAGACTCAGCGCCAAAAACCCTGAATTTGCCCAATGTGGTGACACAGGATTGGGCATCCTACGAGTATCAAGGGACTCCGAGTGCTTTATCGATCAAAGGCTTAACCACTCTCATTCGACAAGGTAGATTAAAGGAATGGTTTTCTCGGCAACAGTGGAAGTTATTCCATCCCTATGTTGCTAAATTTCGGCAAATGGATAACCCCTCTTGGCATCTTAACTCCTGGAAATTTATGCATGATGGAGTTTATCAGTTTAAACCCCACGGTTTAGTTATTACCAACCGTCTCCACGGTCACATCCTTTGCCTTTTATTAGAAATTCCCCACGTTTTTTTGGCAAATTCTTACTACAAAAACAAATCTTTCTACGAAACTTGGACTCATCAAATTCCCTTGTGTAAATTTGTTGAAGACGCTTCGGATGTCGAAGATGCTGCCAGAGAAATCTTGAAAAAATATCCGATTTAACTGAGAATATATAGATGAATCAACCCAAGTTTCAGAAGGAAATTGCATTGACAATTAGTTTTTACTGCCCAATGATTTCCAAACATTTTTTGACTTGTTCAGACTCATTTCTAATAAATGCCTCTGGACGCTGATATTGGGTGAAAATTTTCTCCATCCGGTCTAGTCCAATCTCTCCCAGGACATCGACCCTTCTCTCCTGTGGCAGTACCCCTGTTTTCTGAAGATAGTTGTCAATTTTAGAGCCAAATTTTTGGATACCTATATTGGGAACTCCTAAAATATCAGCAATGATAATTGAGTGCAGTCGGTTTCCGAGGTGAAAGTCCATTTCACTTAAAATTTTGATAAATTCTTGTGGTTCTTGTCATGAGTGTAATTGGCAATTTTTCTCTGGCAGATACTTCCTCAACAATTCATGAAACTGATTGTCATTTGTTTCGTCTCCCACATGACTGGGAAGTAAATGAATAACTGAGTTATATTTTTCAATAACTGGAATCAACTGTTTGGCATAAAACTCACCTCTTCCTTCTCCCCACCAATATTTACCAGAAAATGATATATTTTTGAATTCAGACCTATTTTTGGTCGCGATAAATGGTTCGTAAAAACTGAGTTCTAAAAAAGCCAAATCTCCTCCCAAACAAATAAATTGTGTATTCTTAAAATGATTTAAAGCCAGTTCATAAGAATACTTATCTCTCAGGTAGAGCAAATAGCACTTGTCAAATAACGGGTAGCTTTCGGAATTACTCCCTTCCAAACCCACTCCCAAAAATCCAAAGCCTTTGCTCATTAATTTGGATAAAGTTTTCAGCCTCAATAAATTTTTGGGGGGGCTACTTCCAATATTTAATGTACCCCCTCCCCAAAAGATATAATCACTGCGTAAAATCAATCCCAGCTTCTTTAATTTGGGCAAGTTTGATTCGGAAAAATAAATAACTTTTTCGCTGATTTGTGGGTAATAATCTTCCTTGCATAAAACGAAAACTTTGCCGACATTAGATTTGCCGGAAAAATAATTGGTTAGCTGTTTGACAAACAAATCATCGCCGATATTTCTTTGTCCGTAATATCCCATTAGCAGGATGTTCATTGGCTTTATCCTGTTCGTTTTGGTGAATTGAAAACATTAATTGTGATGCTCACTTATGGTTCGGAAAAAATTATGATAAACTCCGTTTAATTTTACGCATTTTTGAGCTGACGCGATCGCTTATTTTGGCGATCGCATTCTTAACGTTCCTCTGTACCTGAACCAACCAACTCGGTGGCTTCAACTGAGGACGGTCTGACGGTGATTTCAAATATCGATAATGCAAAAACACATCTTGATAAGGAATTTTGACATCCTCACCACCGCAAAGCTGAGTAAACTTACCAGCAGATATGCTCATAAAATGAATGTAAGTAATTTTCTTACCTTTATCATAAAGCACGTTATCCACGACATCAAAAGTAGAAGACCAGTGGCTTCCGGTGGCTTGTTCTAAATTATGGTAGGCAAAATTATAGTAATCAATACCACTCCGAGAAACCAGATAATTATAAAGCGGTTGATCCGAGCCTCGTAACGACAAAACTTCAGCATCCCCAGATTTCAAGTAATTAAGTAAATCAGCTATTTTGTCATAGTTAAAAACTCCTTTTTTAGAAGCAAACCACCCCGCACAAAAAATCTGAGATTTGGCTTTTTCTAAGCCAATAACTTTGTCCAAAATATCCAGCTTTTCGGGATTATAAATATAG
Organism: Limnospira sp. PMC 289.06; assembly: GCF_032350395.1. NCBI lineage: Bacteria > Bacillati > Cyanobacteriota > Cyanophyceae > Oscillatoriales > Sirenicapillariaceae > Limnospira > Limnospira sp. PMC 289.06. The sequence goes on along the minus strand of NZ_JARPLC010000040.1, from coordinate 28,079 downwards.
TGCAGATCAGATTTATATTGAAAATCATTAACCACCCAATCATAATCATTGAGTTTCTGATAAATTGGCTCGACTGAGTTCATTAATAGGGTGTCCGCATCCATATAAATGAACCTATCAAAAGGCCCATCAAAACTGCATAACTTTCTGACAAAATTCACCCGACGAACTTCAGGTTGTCCCTGTTCTTTCCAAACCTTTTGGGCGGTTTGATTAGCTTTCCAGGCTTGAGTCATAAAGTCTTCCCAAAAAGCAATTGATTCTTCATTATCAAACAAAGTTACATGGCTACGGTCTGCGACTTCCGCACGAATTTTATCTAACTGAGCATTATAAGGAATAATACAAACAGGGAGTTCTCGACCTCCATTGACTTCAATGCTATTCAGTAAAGCAACGAGTTGGTCGTAAACGACATCATTAGCAAAAGTATAGATACCGTCTGTCATCGGTTTAATCCTTGTCTAGGTCTAGGTTTTTAGGGTTTTACAAAAGAAAATAAGCGGCTCAATTTTCTCTGCCATGCTGGTTTCCCTTCATGGAGATAACGATAATATTCCCAGATATCCCAATAGTTTTGCCCAGGGTTTAAGGGAGTACCTGCCCAGTGAAGGTACTTTAAAGGTTTCTCCTTATCATACAGGATATGGTTTCGCTCCTGAAAGTGTTTAGAACCGGCCCAACTCCCGACATCTCCTCCGGGACGCTTGACCAAATTACCACGTTTGGGAATATGTTTGAGTACCAGATAGTTAAAAATTGGCTGGTCGGTGACACCCTGTGTAAAGTCAAAATACTCCCGGTGTTGGGAGCATTCCTGTAAGGTTTGGTAGAGTTCATCTAAGGTAATTGCACCCTTTTTAGATGCCCAAAAACCGCTATTAAAGACATCTTCTAAATCGGTTTCACTGAAGATATTTTGTTCGATAACGACGGGGGAAAAAATATTCCGCAATTTTTCGCCAGCGTGATGATAGTCACAGCAGAAAAAATCGACCTCGGATAAATAATCGAGGTTAGCTGCAATGTCTTCAAAAACAATAATATCAGTGTCAATATAAAGGAAATCTTGTAGCGGCCCAAACCAGACGGCCAGCTTTCGCATTTTATTGGGGAGTTTGAGAAAATCTCTGTCAAAAATTGCTCCCACTTTTTGGGTTAATTCTTCGAGGAATTCTAAGTTAGGAAATAGCTGCACATCATGGAGACGATTTAAGGTGTTAAAAACTTGATGATATTCCTCATTAAAGGGAATCATCACCACGGGAACACTCTGATTATGGCGACGAATGCTATTCAGGAGGGCGATCGCATTTTCCTGGACGCGATCGTTGGCGACAATATAAATTCCTCGGGTCATAAATTCTCCTATTCTTAACGAGTTAATTTCAATTTTCTGAGAATTCGTTTCATCAAACTCTGCCGGGTTTCTGAATTCTCAGTTTTTGGGGGTGTGGTAAACACTGGACGCTGCTCCGGTTCGTGGAGATAGCGATAGTGCAGAAACACATCCCGATATGGAAAACCAAGATTTTCACCCGCACAAACGCGAGAAATTAACTCAGGTTGAACACCGATATAATGGATGTAAGTGAGTCGATTGCCTTTATCATACAAGATGTGGTCTTGTTCTTCAAAATGTTTGGAAGTGGCGCTGCACCCGGTCTTTTGTGAGTCTGGCAAACCTTTGGCAAAATTGTAACTGGGAATTCCAGAACGCATGACCATATAATTGAGCAAGGGCTGTTCCCCCGCCCCCGGATAGAGAATCTCATACTCTCCCGCTTTTAACTTCGATAACAGATCGTTTCTGGTTGCTTCGTCAAATACCCCGCGCTTAGAACCGTAGAAACCGGAACAGAATATTTCTGAATCGATCCTCTGTTTGTCAAAAACTTCTGGCAATTTTGGGGACTGTAAGTTATAGATTTTAGTCGGATCTGTGAACTGAAAATCATACACTACCCAGTCATACTCTTGTAACTTGTCGAACACGGGATCTAAAGAGTTCATGACCAGGGTATCGGCATCCATATAAATGAATTGGTCAAAAGGACCATCGAAGGCACAAAACCGCCGATGAGCGCCATATAATCTAAATTTCTCTTTATTCAGTCTTTCTGGAGCCGCCGCGGCCATAAAACTATCCCAACGCTGGATTGATTCCTTATCATCGTAAAGGGTGACGTTAGGTCGCTTGGCAATTTCGGCGGCAATTTTTTCGATGCGATCATCAAATGGATAGATACAAACGGGGGTTTCTGGACCCAAAATTGCATCTATACTGTTGAGAAGTCCTACTAACTGATCATAAACAACATCGTTACCTAGACTGCAAATACCACGCATAATTCTGACCTCCTTAAAATCGCGAGTTGGGTTCAAGTTGATGACAATAACTTATTCTGATATTCTTGATATTTTAACCTTAACCACTGATTGGCGGGTAGTTCTATCATAAAGGTGATAGCAGATGCCAAAGCTATAGACAAAATGATGGCTAGGATAATACTTAGGTTAGGATTAAAACCATATTGGTAAAGTTGTCTAATCAAGGCATAGCCGATATTTTGGTGGATTAGGTATAAGCTATAAGAAATAGTGCCTAAAAAAATTAACGGCTGCAACCTGAGCCATTTCAAATAACCCTGAGTTCCCAAATATAGTAACACTATAAAACTGGCTACTATAATAGTTGTAGACCAAGAATTTTCCCAGGGATAAGCAAACCTTTGGGCCAAAACACAAATCATAATTATCAGGAATCTATGAATCGAAAAACCTTGCTTATTCACCTTGTAAATCATTAATCCTGCGATAAATAAATGTGCATATTTAATGATAATTAGTTCGCGTACTATACTTTTTAAGTTAGAAATTATTCCCATTGATAAATAATCAAGGTTGTTTAAAGTTGAACTACCCATTAAAAAATAATTATTTGCTTCTAAGTAATTTTCACTATATGAAAATTCAAATCCTCGGCTTGCCATATAAGTTTTAATCGAATAAAATAAAGTTAATGCTAACCATCCAGATACGACTACTTCTACGCGCTTTAAAAGTCTCAGTTTGTAGATGAGTAACATCATTATATAAAAACAAATTTCAATTCTGAGAGTCCAATATACCTTATCTACATTGGGAACATTAAATAACCATTGAAACATTGTCAGATTTAATAAAGCGTCTGAGAAGCTGACTTGTAGATCTGGTAATTGAGCGATCGCTGTAATTGTAAATGTCAAAATAATCCCCACCCAGTAAGCCGGATACAGTCGAGAAAAGCGCTTGATTATAAAGTCTAAACAGCTTTTCGTTCTTTCCAGGGTAATCAAAATCACAAAACCACTGACAATAAAGAAAAACTCAACTCCATGTCGTCCCAATCCCCAATAAAACCAGACTTGATCGGAATGCCCATACAGTGTACTATACTGACTGGTGTAATGAAATAAGACCACACTTAATGCTGCGATTCCTCGCAGCACATCCAACTCCCACAATCTTTGAGAATTTTTGGTATTTCCCTCTTGAGAATTATTAGCCATTGAGTTGCTCCATGCTTAATGATTTTTGGCAAAATTGTCCAACCAAGCGAGTAAGTTAAGCTTGTGCAAAATAATTTGTCTAGCTTCGGCGATCGCCTCTCTAGCTTCATACCAAGCATCAGCAGTAGCAGTCACCTCCTTAATGTATTCTAACCCTTTTTCATCCAGGCTTGGCAATCTCAGAAAACTTCCAGGTGGTAATAACTTATCGGCTGCCGGTCCTCCATAATAAATTGGCAAACACCAAGCCAACAAAGAATCCCAGAGCTTTTCACTCACATATAAATCATTGTCAGCATAATTTTCAATCGCTAAATTATAGTAGTAAGGTGCCATACCCTGCCATTTATTACTCAGTTGTCCTCGATAGTTGGAGGCGGGAGGCAACTGGCGGCCATACAAATCAAACTCTACATTTACCTCTTGCATTAGTCCTAAAAAATTCAACCTCTGCTGATGGTTTTCACTGCGATTAATTCCCGAAGTAATCCAAGAACAAAAAAGCTCTTTGGTGGGTGGTTCCATTTCATTAAGTTCTCGAAAGGAATTATGATGATACCAAATGGCTGGCATATAATCAGGAAATGGAGCAAAGTTATCTGGTCCAGAAACATAATCACAATACAATTCAGCCTGCCGGTAGTTATATTGAGTTCTTTCAACGACTTTACTTAAAGGCGGTTCTCGGAGCAGATAAATCATGCGTTCTTTGGGAACACCCCTAAATTTTTCCCTGATATCGGGTGCTGGTTGCTGTGGTTTAACCAAGTCTCGCAGGCGATCGCGCCAGGAAGTTTTTTGACGAGGCTTAGGAAAATCCAATTGATACAGGAGTAAGAAATCAGGATGTGGATGAGTTGACTGGATCGCGATATTTCCCCATCTGCCAAAATGATCAGGGGTTTGTTGCCACAACCAATCTGTTTGATTGGCGTTTGGGTAACTGGTAATCATACCAACAATTTGGGGTTCCATTTTGATTTTACCTATGATTAATTAACTAACTCTGGTCGCATTGATTCATCGACATAACTGAGAATTTTCGTGATTCGATTTTCACAAGAAAACTGAGTAGCAAACTCAATAGTTTCTGGATATCCTCCCGTCTTTCTAGGATAGGTTGACAAAACTTTTTCAATACACTCAGCGAAAACGGTGGGATGGTCTGGTTCACACCATCCCACCGCAATATTTGATGACTTAAATTCCCTTAACGGGGGAATTTCGCTGGCGGCAATGGGGGTTCCTGATGCTAGATAATCAAAAAACTTTAAAGGAGATGTAAAAGTTGCTGCCTCAGTCATGAGATGAGGGTGAGCTAAAACATCAGCTGCTTGCAGTAAACTGGCGAGTTGATCTTGAGGGAGAAAACCCAGAAATACAGCATTATCAACTTGATTATCTTTGGCTTTTGTTTGGTACTCTAGTACCTGAGATTGATTACCTCCAGCAAATGCGAATTGAATTTTGGGTAATTTTTTAGCCACATCAATTAGCAGATCCACACCTTTAAAAGGATAAAGTCCCCCCGAGTAAACAACTAGATGGTTGCGTTCATTTGGGATAAGTTTTTTTCGCCATTCTTCGGCTTCTTGATCATGTCTACATATAAATAGGTGATTAAAACCGTTATGAAGTTTGATGGTTTTTTCGGGAGGCATACCGTTAGCAATCAAATTATCTTTAACAGTATCTGCTACTGTAACCGCTATTTGAAACCAGGGAGATCTAACAATTTCTGGCGGAAATTTTTTCTGATCATAATGGTGTTGTTCGTAGATGACTGGTAATCTATGTTTAATAGCAGCTTTAGCGAAATTCCAATCTCGAGTATGAACAATTTTAGTATCAGGTTTGATATGAACAGGCAAGTAGTATTTTGATACAACAGTGCTAGAGTTTGTCCATTTACCACCCCACTTGGCATTCACAGGCCACGGCATGGGTAAGGGAGAGACTTTGAGGTATTCTTGTATATTATATTGTTCAATCAGTTGTGGCTCTGGCTTTTGGGGATTAAAGGGTCGCATCAACCCAATTGGGTTAAAAGTGGACTTTTGGGGACTCATATAAGCCAAAACAGTTTGGTAGCCCAAATTTGCCGCGGCATTCGCAGAATGAACCACTTGAACTAAACTCGCTACGTTGGGTTGAGGGAGAGTCTTTTGAGTAAAAAATAGGTAATGTTTAGCCATTGAAAATTTATTCCTTAATTTGAGGATGATTCTTGCCTTTTACTTAGCCGAAGTTTAACACTTTGTTCGATAAACTCTAAACTTTCCAGAATGTGGGTAGCCGAATGATAAGACTCATTTAAGAGTTCTTCGCGTTCTTCGGGTTCATCGATCATATCCTCTGACAGTAATTGCAAGAAACCAATCATGGGATTGAGACGAGTCCGAACATCGTAGGAACTCTTGATAATTGCTTGATCGCGTTCGGCTTCGTCGGCAAACTGCAAAGTGTAGAGGCGGGCATATTTTCCCCCTTGAGCTAGTAGTTCATCATGGCTGCCGACTTCAGCTACTTTTCCTTCATCTAAAACGGCAATTTGATCAGCTTTTTGAATAGTGGAAAGACGGTGAGCAATCACTAAAGTTGTCCGTTCTCGGCTGAGTTCTTCAATGGCTTCTTGAACCAGCCTTTCTGAGACTGTATCCAATGCACTGGTGGCTTCATCTAGGATAAGTATATCGGGATTTTGTAGCAAAGCTCTAGCAATGGCTAGTCGTTGTCTTTGACCTCCCGATAATAACACACCGCGATCGCCAATCTGGGTATCTAAGCCCTGGGGCAAATTTTCAATAAATTCATAAGCATTGGCTCGTTTAGCCGCATCAATGATTTGTTCTTCTGTGGCCTCTGGCTTGGCATAAGCTAAATTGTAGCGAACTGAGGCATTAAATAAAAATGTATCCTGGCTCACAATTCCCATAGCCTTTCGGATGCTTTTTATCTCAAAATCGCGCAAATCTTTTCCATCTATCATCACCGCACCCTGACTCGGATCATAAAACCGAGGGAGTAGGGATGCTAAGGTTGATTTTCCTGAACCAGAGCCCCCAACCAAGGCCAAGGTAGTTCCCCGTGGCAAGTGCAAATCGATATTTTTTAAGACCATATCTTTATGCCCTGGATAAGCAAAAGAGATTTGATTAAAATGAATTTCCTTCTCTAAACGCTTAAATTCTTGCTCACCATTCTTCATAAAACTTTTGTTATCCTGTCTTAAAAAGTCATGCACAATTTCTACGGATGCCGATTTATTGGCTGCTTGACTTCGGGAGCTATTTAACCCGGAAATTAGGGGAAGAGTTCTAAATAGTACAAATAAATAGGTGAGCAGAACGGTTGCCAATGATGATACTTGTTCTTGCAAAAATATCCTGCCGATCATCACTAACAAAAGAATCACTAAAATATTAACGACTTCATTGATGGGTCCAATAGCTGCTGAGTTTACCTGCTCCTCAAAATCCGCTTTTTCGCGATCGCGAATTAACTGGCTAACTTGTTCATATTCCTGTTCTTCATTACCGGTAGATTTTACCAATCTAATACCATTAAGTATTTCTAATAGTTTAATTGAATATCCTCTTGATAGTTCTGACAATTTTTTACCAAATCTTTTAGAACGATTAACTATTACCTGATTAATGGCTGTAACGAATAAAAGCAAAACTGTAGCTACCAATGTCAGTTGCCAGGAAATTGCCAACAGCATCGCCACAAATACTAAAATTGTAATCGATGTTATGAGCATCCCAATGTATGTGCTAATGGTACTTGATGCTCTACTGATTTCACCCCCTAATCTGTTGACGATATCCCCCACCTTCATTTGAGAGTAATAGTCCAAATCTACATTCAGTAATAACCGTAAGCCTGACTCTCTCATGTCAGCGGTTAAAGCACGAGTTAACGCACTGGAAGCCAAACTTTTGACATAGTTAGTTAAATTTTTTAAAATAATCGCTAGTAAAATAGCTCCTGTCATTAAGGGCAGACGGTAGATTTCTGGCACTGAGTCAAATGGAGACATGATATTTTGAATCAATGCTGGGGCATCTTTTAGGTTAGCTTGCACCCCTAATATATTGAGAATAATCGGGACAATCAAGGTCGTACTGACCCCATTAAATATGGCTCCTGAAAATCCCAGAATGACGATAACTACAATTCTGACCGGGTATTTTCTAGCAAAATTTAACAGTAATTTTTCCGATGACATAAATTATTCCCCAGAGTTGTAAAAATTTACATAACTTGATAAATCACATTAGACAGAACATTCGCCATAGCCTCAAGACTGTACAATTCTACACATCTTTTTCTAGCCTGTAATCCTCTATCATTAGCAACGTGTAAATCTTGAAATATCAGTTGGAGTGTGTCCGCAATTTGTTCAGGAGAGTTCGGTTCGACCAAATACCCAGTATCTCCTAAAATTTCGGGAATGTCACCAACCCGGCTCGCCAAGACAGGTTTAGCCATAGACATTCCATCGGTCAGCTTCAGGGGAAACTGCGCCCTAGTCGCCGGGTGATCGCGCTGGGGAACCACAATAACATGGGCGGCGGCAACGATCTCCGGCATCTTTTCGGCTGGAAAGTTTGGCAATTTGATAATCCAGCGTCCCCACGTTTCCATGAGTATATCATCATAATTATCATAGGGGCTACCCCCAACAATTACCAACTTGAAATCCGACTGGTCAATCAGATCGAGAGCCATCAATACATCTTCTACCCCTTTATAGGGTCTAGGAGCACCCGGAAACATTAGTATTTTATATTCGCTGAGGTGATAACGACTTCTACTCATCTCGGGATTATATTTGCTCGGATCGAATAAAGTCGTATCTTTGCCATTGGGCAAATATACACCACCAAAGCGATTTTGAATAAACTTAGTATTGACAGTCACGGCATCACTATAGGACACTAATTTCTCCATCAACTTTAAATAGAAACGATAGTCTGGATTCCTGAGAACCCCATCTTTCTTCAAGATATCTTTGGCTAATTGCTTCGGATTTGGGCTATACTTCCAGTCATCCCCTCCCTGCCAACTGAGTTCCCAGTCATCTATATCTAACACTAAGGGGCGACGACTCATGACTTTTTTAATTAGAGAAATACCGAAGCTGCTGCTTCTGGGTTTAACCGCATAAATGATATCTCCATCAACTTTTTCAAGAATTTTTGGGGATGCGGATATGAAATTTTGATAATTATCATCTACGGCTACGGAGAAAATAGAAACATCAAAAGCTGGAGTCACATAAATATTTTTACCTTCTACCAAAAAACCCAGAATTTCTACTTGATAATTTAGCATTTTTAAAGCTTGGGCGATCAAAAAAGACCTCACCACTCCAGCCCCCGACATTTCTGGGCTGATGATCGAAATTTTCAATTTTTTTAAATCATGGGGTTGGACTTTCATACTTTTTTTTGACTTTCATGAATTTTGAGTGAATCAATTATACAATTGGGTTCTCTAATTTTAATTCAACACTTTTTGATAAAGTACAACCATTTCTTTACTAACTTCTTTCATCGTCCGGACTGGCTTTATAGACTGACTTAATTGGTGGACTACATCTCGCCTCACAGCGAGATAGGCAATGGCTTCTTGCCAAGCTTCTACAGTGACGGGAACCAGCCAACCATCGATGCCGTGACGGACTAATTCAGCAATTCCACCTTGTTTGGAACCGATAACTGGAGTCCCCACAGCCAAAGCTTCGAGAACGACAAGAGGCCCCGTTTCCAACCACTGGGAAGGTACGGCCAAGAGATCCAATTGTGCCAAAGCCTTTGGAACCTCTTCCCTCGCAAGTTGATCGGCTATTTTAATTCGGGAGTCGGTAGATGCCAAAGCCATCACTTTTTCTCGATTCGCCAGATCTTGTTTACTTCCACCCATACCATGAATAATCAGTTCTACCGGACAATTTGGTGGCAGGCGATGTACTGCTTCTGCCAACATTTGCGCTCCTTTAGTATCCTGCCAACGTCCTAAAAAGCCGATTTTTAATTTTTTTTCTTGGCTCTGCTTTTTTTCAAAATTTCTATTAAAATTCGAGACTCCTTGGCGACACAAAACAATTTTTTCTCTGGCAAAACCGTTCGCAATTAAGCCATCATAAATCCACTGGCAAGGCGCAATAACCAGGTCTGAAAGCTCGAACATTCTGTGCAGTTTTTTTTGATGATTTATAACTTTTGGAGGTGTACCTATTGTCCTTCCTAACTGCTGCAATCGAACCGAACTCGAAGTTTTTAATTGAGTTTGAAAATTCGTGGCTAAAGACGAGGGCACTCGACTTAATCCTTGTATTGCCCAATTCGGCACTTTTGCCGGCAATCCCAAGCATTGACTACAGCGCACGTCTTGAATTTTTCCATCACAGGGATGTTGGCCATGTAGCATCATAGTACCCCTAAGACATAAGGGTTCTGGCATATGAATGGTCACTAAAGTTTTTAAACCGTTTTCCTTAGCACAATTAAGGTGGTGTACTCCACAGCCGAATCGCCAAGAGTGCTGGTGGTATATATCTGATTTATGGTCGGCTAACCACGATGAAAAATAGTTGAAACCGGTTGGAGGTTCGAGTTCGTAAAGTTGTGCCTGAGTCTGATTTGGAAATAAAGGATAACGATAAACGGAAATGTTATTATGTTGGTAGCTCTGCTCCTTTGTTCCATTTAGGGAAGCACCAACAACACTTTCTATTCCTAGGGATCGCAACTCTTGCACCAAACCATCAACATAGACCTCTGTACCACCGGAACTCTGGGGAAAATACCAACTTAGACTGTGGATGACTTTCATATTGAATCAATCAAACAGTTTATGGGTCTATTTATGGTTCTAACCATCGAGACAAGTCTTTGGAAATCAACCTTTCTAAATTCATAATATCTGACCGATAGATATCTAAGAGTTTTTTTCTGACTTGGGGCTGGAGTGGAGGCTGACCTAAATTTGTCTGTTTGAGTCCCTCCCGAATCCTTTCCCTCAAGCTGATAGGTAAAAAATTTTTAACCATAGATTTAATGATATTGGGTTCACTCAAAAAATTATGGAAGGTCTGGTTTTTAGGAACTTTTGCCTTTAGTTTTCCCACATTTATTTTCTTTGACAAGTCCGGCTTGAATGTTTTGTCTACACACAAAAAATTAAAAATAGTTAAAAGAAACTTTTCTGGATTTTTCCGGTAGTCTTCATAAATAAAAATTCCAATTTGTTCAGGAGCAAATATATCGAAATATCGTTGAAGCTGCTGGTAATAAAATCCAGCCTGTTGATAATGCCACAAATATTCCCAATTGTTGTCAATGCGCTGTGGTTCCGCTTCCAGAGCCACTTCAAAATCATGAATCGGCTCACGGTAATCCCGAATGAGATGCAAAAAACTCGAATAAGCCCTATCTACTGGGTTGCGAAGTACAGTGATGAGTTTAACGTTTGGAATGTAATGCTTGATTCTTTCCGGTACTTTCGGATGGTAAAGATACCAAGCTGATTTGTCACCAATTGCTATTTCCTCAGAAACATCTTGAAATTGAGCTTGGTAATCATCTAGGCTGGTAACAGCCCGTCGCATCAAAGAAATGTCGCCAATTCCTTGAAAGTTCAATTTCTGGTTCTCAAATGCAAAAAAGTGCATCTCTTCAGCATAACTCATGTAAATCTGTGGATGCTGCTTGAGATAATATTCTAAAGAACTGGTTCCTGACTTCGCAGCACCGATAATAAGAAAATTTGGCATTGTCATTGGAGCTGCTGTTATCCTCACTTAAATTTTTACATCTTCACTTCTGTAACTCGCCAACTCAATTTCAGGTTAACCCAGAAATTCCAAAATGTCACGATCGCGATCGCACCCAATTTAGCCATATAGGCATTTAAGCCCAACACTGAAACCAACAGGTTGAGTATGATTACATTCAATCCTAACCCCATCAGGCAAATCAAATTAAATTTTAACAATCTTTTAAGTCTTTGATGACCGCCAGACTGTTGGCGAGACAAATCCCGAAAAGTCCATTGATCATTCCAGATAAAGTTATTGATAATCGCCATTTCCGCCGATAGCACTGCACTTAGGGTCAGGGGTAAACCCCAGCCATCTAATAACAGATAAAAGATAGCCATATCAACAAATAAGCCACTAAACCCAACCACTGCAAATCTGAAAAACCGACCCACTGGCCAATTATCGATCCGCAATCTTAGCAAATGCTGTAAATACTCAAAATACTGCCTACTGGTAACTTTACTATATCCCTCCTGACGTTCTTGGAAGACATAGCCCACTTCCTGGATGTTAGCAATTCTCCCCCGACCCAAGACCTCAATCAAAATCTTGTATCCCACGGGGTTGAGGTCGATATTAGCCAGGGTATCGCGCCGCAGCATAAAATAACCACTCATAGGATCACAAACCCGACCCACCACCCCGGGTAAAATGATCAACCCCAGCATTTGTGCGCCACGAGATAAAATCCGTCGCGCCAAACTCCAATCACTAACCCCACCGCCGGAAACATGACGACTAGCCACAGCTAAATCAGCCCCGGACTGAATTTTAGACCACAATTGTAGTATAGTTTCCAATGGGTGTTGTAGGTCAGCATCAATGACAGCTAAAACCTCACCCCCCGCCACCTGCCAGCCTCTAATTACGGCCGTTGACAGACCCCTTTCTCCTCGGCGACGCATAACCCGCAACTGGGGATAATAACTGGCTATGTTGGCGGCGACTTCCCAAGTGCGATCGGGGCTATCATCATCAATTACAATCAACTCATACTGTCGAGGAATTAGTTGATCTAATAACCCGGTGAGGCGATCAATCAAGATGGGTATGTTTTGGCTTTCCCGAAAAGTAGGAATAGCTACGGACAGCAGAATTGACGGACGATCTAAATCCGTTGGTGGTGGAACTTCTCCAGAAATCGTTAACGGACCTTCGGGAACAGGTAAAAGACCATAAATCTCCGGGGTGCAAGTATTAATAGCTTTACTATTGTGTGGTTTCATGTCACCACAACCGGAACCAGAAAAGGGATACATCCAGGACTACCACACCAAATCTAAGCCTAATCACCATAAGGGATTTATTGAGGAATTTCAAGTATGATGGCCGATCGCCTATGAAAGGAACATCCCCACAAGCGATCGCTACTCCGGGTAGTTCACAGCAACCCATAAAGCCATTTAATCAGTTCTGGTGCGCGTTTAACCCCCTCAAAACGGTCTACGGGTTGACCATTTTTAAAAAATATCAAAGTTGGGAGAGCTTCTATTTGATAATCCGAGGCAATTTGCGGATATTTATCGGTGTCAATTTTGACGATTTTGATTTGTTCTTTCATCTCTTGGTTAACTTCCTGCAAAATCGGAGCCATCATTTGACAAGGACCGCACCAAGTCGCGTAAAAGTCCACCAAAACCGGGACTTCGGAACCATCAAGAAGTTCCTGAAAATTATGAAACTGCTTTTTAACTGCCATAATCCCCATGAATTAGCTATTGCTCAAGTTCCCATTATATATCCCGATACCTCAAACCCCATTACCCTTATCATAGTTAAGTTGGAAGTTAACCAGAAAGGACAAATGCCGATGGAAATGTTACCAGAATCAATGCAGCAGTTAAAACAGCAGGTGGCCTTAGTAACTGGTGCATCTAGGGGTATTGGTTCAGCGATCGCATTAGAACTGGCCCAACAAGGGGCTAAAGTAGTTGTCAACTATGCCAGTTCTAGCACAGCGGCCGAGAAAGTAGTAGCCGAAATTACGGAAGCCGGAGGAGAGGCGATCGCCATAAAAGCCGACGTATCCCAAGCCGAGGAAGTAGATCAGCTAATCAAAGATATTGTAGACCAGTGTGGTGGCATCAATATCCTAGTTAACAATGCTGGTATCACCCGCGACACCCTATTGTTGAGGATGAAACCCTCCGACTGGGAAGCCGTAATCAACCTTAACCTAACCGGAGTGTTTCTATGCTGTCGCGCCGTAGCTAAAATCATGCTGAAAGCGCGATCGGGTCGGATCATCAATATTGCTTCCGTAGCCGGTCAAATGGGGAACCCCGGTCAAGCCAACTACAGCGCCGCCAAAGCCGGAGTCATAGGTTTAACCAAAACCCTAGCCAAAGAATTTGCGAGTCGGGGAGTATTAGTTAATGCCGTCTCCCCGGGGTTTATAGCCACAGACATGACCAAAGACTTAAAGAATAGCGAAGAGATCCTGAAATTTATTCCTCTCGGTCGTTACGGTGAACCCAAAGAAGTCGCCGGGTTAGTCAGATTTTTGGCTGCTGACCCCGCCGCCGCCTATATCACTGGTCAGGTTATCAATGTTGATGGTGGCATGGTCATGGCTTAGACCTTGAGACCCAATAACTATTTTTAGCTTAACCGCACAAGAATAATCACTTGGGACCATCCACACCCCAATTTGGTACGGTTTCCACTAATTAGCACTCGTACACCATGAGTGCTAAATTGACTATTTGGAGAGCTAAATTAGGTGTAATATGGCAAAAATCGTAGCCTTTGACGAAGAATCACGGCGAGCGATCGAGCGGGGAGTCAACGCCCTAGTAGACGCAGTTCGTGTTACCCTCGGTCCAAGAGGTCGCAATGTACTGATAGAGAAAAAATTTGGCGTACCGGATATTATCAGTGATGGAATTACCGTAGCTAAAGCGATCGAATTAGGAGACCCCCTAGAAAATACAGGGGCGCGGTTAATTCAAGAAGTAGCAGCTAAAACCAATGATGTGGCTGGAGATGGTACTACCACCGCAGCAGTTTTGGCTCAAGCCATGATACAAGAAGGCTTGAAGAATGTGGCGGCCGGTGCCAACCCAGTAGCTTTGCGGCGGGGAATTGATAAAACCATTCAGTATCTGGTTAAAGAAATTGAATCCTTAGCCAAACCCGTTGAAGGAAGTGCGATCGAACAGGTAGCCACAGTTTCCGCCGGGAATGATAAGGAAGTGGGAGAGATGATCGCCCTAGCCATGGACAAAGTGACCAAAGACGGAGTAATAACCGTTGAGGAGTCCAAGTCCCTAACCACTGAATTAGAAGTTGTGGAAGGGATGCAAATCGATCGCGGTTATATTTCCCCCTACTTCATCACCGATAACGAACGGATGATAGTAGAGTTAGATAATACTCGTGTGCTGATCACCGATAAAAAAATCAGTGCCATTCAGGATATTGTCTCCGTCCTGGAAAAAGTCGCCCGTTCTGGTCAACCCCTGCTAATTATAGCCGAAGACATCGACGGGGAAGCCCTAGCCACCCTAGTTGTCAACAAAGCCCGGGGTGTGTTGAACGTAGCCGGTATTAAAGCCCCTGGCTTCGGTGAACGTCGGAAAGCCATGCTCCAAGATATTGCCATTCTAACCGGAGGTCAGTTGATTTCCGAAGAAATCGGCTTAAACTTGGAAACAGCGACCATAGAGATGCTGGGAACAGCCACTAAAGTCACAATCAACAAAGACTCCACCACCATTGTTTCTGGTTCCGGTCATAAAGGTGAGATCCAACAGCGGGTCGAACAATTGCGTAAACAACTCGCAGAAACTGATTCCGAATATGATAAGGAGAAACTGCAAGAACGCATTGCTAAGTTAGCTGGCGGTGTGGCCGTGATTAAAGTTGGTGCCGCTACGGAAACTGAACTAAAATCCCGTAAACTCCGTATTGAAGATGCTCTGAATGCCACTAAAGCTGCTGTGGAAGAGGGAATTGTTCCCGGTGGTGGTACAACCTTAATCCACTTGGTCAAAAAGGTAGAGCAACTGGCTTCGACTTTCACCATAGAAGAGGAAAAGCTGGGAGCTAAAATTGTGGCACGAGCTTTAGAAGCGCCTCTGCGTCAAATTGCTAATAATGCCGGGGTTGAGGGTTCTGTAATTGTTGAACAAGTCCGTAACAGTGACTCTAATATTGGCTACAATGCTTTAACAGGTAAGTTTGAAGACCTGATTGTGGCAGGCATTTTAGACCCCGCTAAGGTGGTTCGCTCTTCCCTTCAAAATGCTGGCTCAATTGCGGGAATGGTGATTACCACTGAGGTTCTCGTGGTTGAGAAGCCTGAGCCTAAACCAGCAATGCCAGATATGGACGGCATGGGTGGTATGGGTGGTATGGGTGGTATGGGTGGTATGGGTGGCATGGGTGGCATGGGAATGATGTAATTCCTGCCCATCAACCTATATCCTCAGTTCATCGAATAGGGAGTCTTGCTGCTATTGAAGGACTCCCTGTCCTCATGCTTGCTGATACCATGTTTTGTGCGTTTTGTCAAGCTATTAAGTTCAGCTTGGGAGTACATCCAAGCCTAGGGGTAACTCTAGGGAAATGGTGGTTTGTTGGTTAGGTTCGCTTTCAAGTCTCCACTGGCCGCCATGTAGTTCTACAATACATTTAATGATACTCAGTCCTAGTCCTGAGCCTTGCTGTTCGTACAGTTTTCGCTCAAATTGTATATGAGCGCCGATTTTGCTGACTTGTTCTGGGGTCATCCCTCGACCGCGATCGCTTATTTTGAGTAATAAAAATTCCTCACCTACTTGACTAATTACTTGAATTGGTGTACCGGGTTCCGAAAATTTACAGGCATTATCAATCAATTCTACTACCAATTTTTCAAGCTGGTTAGCTGCCATCTGTACTGTGGCATTTTCTAGGTCAAATTCTAGGTCGGTCTCCCTTTGGTGTTCTTGGGCTTGTTGGGTGGCGGCTTTGATAATAACTGATTGGCTGTCTTTGACCTGAATGGATCGGAGCGATCGCACTTTTTCTACATTTAAACCGATAATTTCTAAATCTGCATATAGCAAAAAATTGATGATTAAACGATAGAGGCGGCGACCGGAAATCCTAATATCTTGCAAAATTTCCTTGATTTCATCCGGTTCAAATAAGTCTAAATTTGAGAGTAGTAACTCCGTATTACTGATGATGCCATTTAGGGGGGTTCGTAATTCATGAGGGAGGGAATGGGTGATATTTTCCCGTAATTCCCGCATCTGTATTTCCGACTGCTGTTTAATTAAAGACTGTTTTTCTAATCTGATGGCGATCGCTGTTAACAATTCTTCCATAGAACAGGGTTTAGTTAGGTAATCATCCGCTCCTAAATTCATCCCCTCCCGTAAATCATCGCGATCGGCTTTAGCCGTTAAAAATATAAACGGAATTGTCGCCGTTTCCATATGGGATCTTAACTCCTTTAATACTCCATAACCATCTAACTCAGGCATCATCACATCACAGAGAATTAAATCCGGTAAATGTTTATGAGCCTGTTGTACACCCAACTTGCCATTCTCAGCCGAGATCACATCAAAATCTTCTATCTCCAGTAATTCTACCAAATTCTCCCGAATTGTCTCTTCATCCTCAATTACTAAAACTTTAGCCATATTAATTCTGCTTTCGTTTATTCTAATTTTGTACCTATACCTAGATCGGTTAAATCAGTTAATAGGTTCAATTATGCCATATTTAGATATTTAGGAAACCTCTGTGATTGGCAAAATCACTGTAAATGTGGTTCCCTGTCCTAATTCACTGTCAACAGTAATCTCTCCTCCATGCAAATCTACAGCTTGCTTAACAATAGATAATCCTAATCCTGTACCTTTGATGTTTCCGACATTAGAACCACGTTCAAAGGCTTGGAATAGCTTTTGTATATACTCTGGTGGGAAACCTATACCCGCATCCTTAATCCGAAAAATTATCTGATTTTCTTGGCGAATAACATCAAAATTAATCACCCCACCATCGGGAGAATATTTGATAGCATTGGATAATAAATTAGCTAGAATATGACCCAGCAATTTGTCATCTAACATGATCGGATCATCTAAATCTCCCGAGGTTCTTAATTCGAGTTTGTGTTGGTCATTCACTTGCACCATTAACTGGTCTATTAAGAGTTGGATAAACTTGACCACATTAACTAACTTAGGAGCAAAAGTCAATTTTCCCGAACTAGACTTACTTAATGTTAAGACATCTTCTAGTAATTGATTCATACTATTAATTGATGACTGGATTCGCTGAAAATGTTTAAGTTTTTTCTGCTCATCTAGTTTCGAGTCATATTTAGCTAACAAATCCGTAGACATTTGAATAGAAGTCAGAGGATTTTTTAAATCATGGGATGCTATTGATAAAAGTCGTGTTTTTTCTGCTTCTAAATCTTGCAATAAATTCAGAGATTGCTTGACTTGCATTTCCTGCTTATATCTCTGTAATGCCATGCGGATAGCTGCATGAACTTCTCGCTCCTTAAAAGGCTTTAAAAGATAACCATAAGAGCCAGTAGATTCGGCTCTTTCTAGGGTGCTATCATCAGCATAAGCCGTCAGGTAAATTACCGGAGTTCCATATTTTTCCTGGATTTTAGCGGCGGTTTCAATCCCATCCATATCCCCTTTAATAACAATATCCATTAACACCAAATCCGGGTTGCTTTCCGCTACTTTTTCAATCGCAGCTATTCCAGAAGAAACAATACCCACCACAGTATATCCTAATAACTTGAGTTTTCTAGCTAATCCTTTAGCAATCAATAACTCATCTTCTACAATCAGAATTTGGACAGGATTCATGATATCGCACCTGGTTTGGGGGGACAGTCAACGGTATCATAAATTATACAAGATTGATCACCATTATTTATGTTCCCATATAACAATTTAATCATTTTAGTATCTTTGTCTATAGGACAATTCCGAGAAAGTCAGTTTAAATGCTGTTCCCTGGGTTACCTCCAATAGTTCTAAGTTACCCTCTATCTGCTCAGTCAGAGTCCAGATCAACTCCATCCCTAAGGATTCCACATTGCGAATATCTAGTCCTTCTGGAATCCCCACCCCATTATCTCTGATAATCAGAGTAATAATACCCAGATTATCTTGATGAAGTTCTAACCCAAGTTTACCGGGACGTTCATCTACAAAGGCGTGTTTAAAAGCATTAGATATCAGTTCATTGACAATTAAACTACAAGGGTTAGCTGTTTCTAGGTTAAGTTCAACGGATTCTATATCTAATTCTAACTCAACTGTGTGAGCTTCTGTACCGTAGGAGTCAAATAGTTGCTCAACTAAATCATTGAGGTAGTCCCCAAAATTAATCCGATCCAGACCAGTTGACTTATAGAGTTTTTCGTGAATCAGAGCCATAGATTGAATGCGTTGCTGGCTATCTGACAAAAGTTTGATTACTTCCGGGTTGTCAGTGTAATCAGATTGAAATTCTAATAAATTGGAAACTACTAGCAAATTATTTTTAACTCGGTGGTGAATTTCTTTCAGCAAAATTTCTTTTTCTTTAAGGGAGTTCATTAATTTATCTTCGGCGTGTTTCCGTTCGATCGCCGTTGCTAAAACATTAGCTACACTTTGCAGAAAGTGTACATCCTCCTGCACAAATTCTCTGGTTTCCGTAGTATAAACTCCCAAAATACCATAATAAGAATTTTGGCTTTCAATGGGAATACTCATACCATTAATATGGGGAAAGTTATAAATATTCGAGGATAGTTCTGGTCTGAGCTTCCGGTGGTGGCTAGGAGAGGGTGTAGTTGATGATTCAGGTAAAATAAATGAGTAAACCTGGTGATATTTGTCAGTTGTTAAGCGATGATTATGGGTGTGTTGATGGTTAGCGATCGCCACAGTCAGGCGATCGGGTTGAGACACCCGTATTTCTAATAACTTACAATAATCCACCTGTAAACATCGACCCACCATCCCGACAATATCCTGAATTAATATTTCCGAGTCAATACCCAAGAGAGCTTTTTGTCCAACTTCAGCTACCATAGCCTGCTGATAAGCCTTAGTCGCAATTTCCGCCTCAATTTTTTGTCGCTCCGCAATTTCAACTCGCAACTTTTCGTTAGTTTCTTGTAGTTGAGATGTTCGCTGTTCCACCAGCATTTCTAAGTCTTGGTTCAATTCTTGCAGAGATTTTTCAGCGGATTTTAGTTCACTAATATCAGTGAGAGTTCCCACAAAACCAACTATTTCATCATCATCATTTAGCTCAGGAACAGCTTGGGAAAAAACCCAAACCACCTGGCCTTCACCATGACAAAAACGATATTCTAACTGAAACATTTGATGATTATTAACGCATTTATTCCATTCATTAATTACCCGCTCTCGGTCATCAGGATGAAGCCTTTTAGTCCAACCATGCCCAAACATTTCCATGACTGAACAGCCAACCAAATCACATCCACGCTCATTGATATAGACAAATTTACCTTCAGCATCAGTCCGAAATATCCCCACCGGAGAAATATCTGTAAGAGTCGCATAGCGAGCCTCACTTTCCCGCAAAGCCTCCTCAACCTGACAACGTTCAATTTCTAATAACTCCCGTTCAGTCACATCTTGAACTAATGACAAAATCGATATAACCTGATGGGACTCATCCCGTAATACTAAGTTATACCATTCACAGTAGATTACTCTCCCGTCTTTGGTATAGTTACGATTCTTACAAATATTTTTATTGGTTTTGTCTCCGAGTAAATCACCGATAACTGTTTCTACTAATTGTAGGTCTTCTTCAAAAACAATTGGCCATTCTCCCCAATAAATACCTATGATTTCTTCAGCCTTCCACCCAAAGATTTTTTCCGCTTGCTTTCCCCAATATTGTACCTTAAATTCTGGGTCCCATTCAATCACAGCTAGAGGAGAATTTTCCACGTGCGATCGCAGTTTTTTATGGGCTTTCAATAACTCCTTTTCTGACTCTTTTTGTTGTTGCAAGTACCTCGTGAGCATTTCATTAGTTGTTTGCAGTTCAAGGGTACGTTCTTGTACCCGTTGTTCCAATTCCGCCGTCAGACTTTTTAAAGCTGATTCAGCTCGCTTATTTTCAGTAATATCACGAGCAACCCAAGCTACAGATTCCGAGGAAATGGGGGAGATATTTGCCGAAAACCACAAGCAATCACCTTCCACATTCAGATGATATTCAAAATTGATAATTCTCCCCGTTTGCAAACATTGATTAACTTTTTCTCTAAAAATATTGTCCGGGTAATCAGGAGAAAATAGCTGCCGAGTTTGGTTAATTATTGGAGATGTATTACCCTCGTATTTTGTACCTAGGTATTCATGATTATTTTGCCGGGACTTGCGGGGAGTCTGAATCGAATTGGTGCGAGTATTAATAATCAGGATAATATCAGTCAAAGCATCAAAAAATGTCAGAAAATTCGGTTCACCAGTTCGCAATTTTTGTTCAATCATGCGGATGATACCCCGTTGACTGATTTCCCCCTGTAGTTGGGCATTGGTATTTTGTAATTTAGCCTTAAATTGTGCCAGTTGCTGTTGCAGCTTAGTGGGGCTAATTCTACTGAGAATATCATGGTTAGTATGGGAATCAAAAAGTTTTTCTATCACCCGATACTCAGGAATTATTCCAGTTAAATAATCTTTCTCATCTAGAACTGGGATATAGTGAATTTTATGGGTTTTTAATTTTTGAATAATTGCATAAATGTCCAGCTCATCTGCTTCTCGCAGAACTACCGGGGGTTGTCTCATCACCTCAGACACAACCAAGTCCCCCGGATTTTCCCCCGCACCAATTAGCTGCACCACGTCCCTTTCCGTCCACATACCCACCAATTTCCCATCTTCCACCACCAGTACACAACTGTTAGGGGGGAAGTTTTCTGTTCCCCACTGGTCTGAGGGCTCCTGACTCATTAAAGCCATGACCTCCATGAGGGAGGTATTAGGAACAACCGCTAGGGGGTCTCTATGGATGATGTCGTTTAAAGTTGGACTGGACATAAGCCAAGGGTTAATCGTGGGTGTAGACATTGATTCCCCTACTCTCCTTGATCAGATATTAGGATTAATAACATAACAACTTATCACAGTTTCAGCGGTTCCGATCAAGTCAAAGCCATTGACAATCAACAGTTGAACCTGTTAGTTAAGTTATATAGAGTATCTTGTGACTGATTTTTATGATTAATTAACCATTGGTATAATTGATAGCTTAATCAAATTTATGATAGTAGAATCAACAACCTTTCATCGAAGGGGGATGAGCAATTTTTCTGATTTTGATAGATTTTGAGCCTCCCTTAATTTGTTGGTAAATCTTGATTTTTCCTAGAGACTTTTTAGCAAAGTTAAGTTATGCTCAAACTACAAACAAACTTGAGCAATAGGTTTCATGAAAACCAAATCTTGGTCTTTAATGGCAGGTATAGCTTTGACCGCATTTTCTTGGGGAATTGTCCCAGCTTGGGCGGAAAATTGGATTTTTATGGGTGAGGCTGCCACCGGGGAAGATGTATATGTAGATGCTGATAGTATTTCACGGAACCGGGAAGGGCTGAGATTTATTTATAGCATTGGTGAAGAAACCATCTATGCAATAGCTTACTGTGACTCACGCACCTGGTATGTCAGCGGTTACGATGAAGTATATTCCCCAAGCAGTCACGCCACATCTAATATGATTGATTATGTCTGTTCCCAGGAATAACCAGTCTCAGTAATCTTTTAACCACAATTTAACTATCCATGGGGAGTCAATAAACCGGAGATTTATTACTGCGGGTATAGTACCAAAGTAGAACCCTTGGAAATCCTCAAATATGGATGAGATAAAGGCGATCGATTGAGGAACTGGTGAAAGGGGCGGGATATCCGTTGCTGTATATGCCGCCCTATTTTTAAGATTAAGCCAAACCAGCGGCTTGAATTGTCTGCATAAGCCTGTCGATATTGATGACAATATTAATATTTTTGCCGATAAGTTTGGCTTCATTTTCCGGCAAATTATCTCCTAATATCGGATAATATTCGAGTTCACAAATACCACTCAATAATCGATAAATTGACGGACAATAATCTGGGGATAAGATTTCAATAACTGTGGTATCAGTTTGACAGAAAGCTAAATTAGTGAGTCCCGCACCGTGGGGGCTAATAATCACTTCGGAAGTAGCGAAAAGTTCCGCTTGTTGTTCAAGAGTCATTGATTCTAATTGTACTGGTTTAATATTAAACTGTGTTAGGCATTCTATCACCTGGGAATTATTCAAGACCTGGCGAGATGGTGCTAGGGTGCGATCTATATAAATTCGCTGTTTAGTATCCCCCAAACTCGGACAAAAAGTTTGTTTGAGAAAATCACAATTCCACTGGCTAATTTGTAAGCCTCGGTGGGATGAAAGGTTAGGAGTTGGGATAATTATTTGCGTGGCTTTCAGATGATTGATATCTTTATTACTGATGATTTTTTTGGGTGGAATTTTTAGGGTCTCTAAAGCCTGTTTCTGGTAAGGTGTCTCCCAAGCATTTACCACAAATTTATCAATTGAGTTCAGGTCAATTCCCGCAGCTTCTAATAAATGAAAACGTGCCATAATATCTAACATCCAGTGAAAATATCCCCCCCCAAAACGCACCGACAAAAACGCAACCACCCCATCAATTTCCTCCGGTGGCGGTAGGTGTTCCGATACCGCCACAAACTCCGCCCCACCACTAGCTAAATCAGTCACTAATTTGCCATCATCTGTGAACACTGCACTGGTCGCCATATCTCCCCACACACGCCCATTTTCTACAATAGCCACGCCGAAATCTCCCGTTGATATCTGACAGGTTGTCAATGTTTCGGGAAGGTTAGGAATTAAAATATTGGCTGGTTTAATCTCAAGGGTCTGGGCTGGGTATATCAGGATGTATTTAATACTGAGATGAGTCTGGCTATCCGTCGTTTTTTCTGATAAATTAGGCAATATTTCCTGGATAAATTTTGATGATAATTTCTTAAAAATCAACGCATTATTAGCATCCTCAATTAAACCCCTATTTTTGAGTATTTTGCTCAAATGATGATAGGCTTTTATAAAGTCTGGTTTGCGCTTCAATGCCTCTATACATAGGTCTTGTACTTCCTGCCAACGTTCCTTTTCCGTTAACAGTTGTGCTAGAATATCATAAAGCCATATTAACTCTGGTTTCAGGGCGATCGCTTTTTCATAAGACACGATCGCCTCATCAATATTACCTACTAATTTCAGCGCGTGACCTAGTTTTTGATATAACCATGAAAGCTGAGGATTGAGTCTAATCGCTTCCCGATAATTAGCGATCGCCTCTTCAATTTCTCCCGTCGCTAGTAAACTATCTCCTAAATTCATATACAGCCAATCTACATCAGGTTTTAAAGCGATCGCCTGACGACAAACCGGAATTAATTCCGACCATTTTTCCTGAGTTTTCAAAACTTGCGCCAGTCCATAATAATAGTAAAACTGGTTAGGGTTAATTTCGATAGCCCTTTCATAGCATTTAACCGCCTCTTCCCACCTTTCCTGCTGTCCGAAAATTTGCCCTAAATTATGATACAATACATCTGATTGCGCCGGATAGTTTAAAATTCCTTTTTCATAAATAGCGATCGCCTCTTCTAATTGCTGCTGCTGTTGTAACTCATTCCCCAAATTGAGATAATCCTTAAACCTCACCCCGTCCGCACTTACCAAAATAGCCTTACACCAATATTCTGTCGCCCTTTCTGGCTCACCACATTGCCTAAAAACCTTAGCCAAATTCCGATAAACTCCCCCCATATCAGGGCGAATCTCAATAGCCCTTTCATAGGCATTTATCGCCTCATTCCAGCGTTGATTTTTGGCGTACAGACTCCCCAAATTAGCATGAACCTCCGCAAAATTAGGCGCAATTTTCAAAGCACTATGATAACAACACTCCGCCCCCACATAATCCCCTTGTAACTGTCTGATAGTTCCCAAAGTTTGATAAGACAACGCAAAATTAGAGTCAATTTTTAACGCTTCTTCACAACAATTAATCGCTTCTGCCCAATTCCTTGCATTTAAATACAAAACCGCTTGCTCATGGAGTCGGATAACTTCCGGTTGCACATTTTCATCATTCGCAGAAATTGACATTTTCCAGTAACTCCAAGTTAATCACAATTTCAGGTTATCTAGTCAACATTTACCCATCATAAACCCAGTTTATAGATTTGATCCAGAGCCTTTTCCGCCGCCTTTTTACTAGCCTCTTTCTTGCTCAAACCCTTACCCTGTCCATAAACCTTACCCTCAACCATAACCTGTACAGTGAACTGTTTTTGATGGTCTGCTCCTTCCTCCTTAATCGTCTCATATTCTGGTGTAATTGGACCTATATTTTTTTGCACCCATTCCTGTAATCTATTTTTCGAGTCCGCCGCCACTTTCCCCGAATTACCTTGAGAAAGCGAAGTGATTTCAGCTATCACCGAATCAAACAAAGGTTGTAGAAATTCCTGTACTTTCTTCATCCCAGAATCCAAAAAACAAGCCCCAATCATCGCCTCAAACGTATTGCTTAATAAGGAAGGATTCAGCGCCACCCCTTTCCCTAATCTGATATATTGTTGTAGGGCTAATTTTTCCGCAAACTTAGCCAACTGCTTATTTTCCACCAAAGCCGATCGCAACTTAGTTAAATCCCCTTCATTACCCACACTTTTATACTTATGATAAAGATACTCCCCCGATATAAAATTTAACACCGAATCCCCCAAAAACTCCAACAATTCATTATCCCGCTTAACTTCCTTCGGGTGTTCATATAGATAGGAACTGTGAGTTAAGGCGTGATTGAGTAAATCCACATTTTGAAAAGGTATTTTTTTCAGCAATTTCGATAATTCTCGCCGCAGTTTTTTTTCTCGGTCAGGATCCATATTTTGGTCTTCGATAATTTTACTTAACATAATCTCCTGATGTTGTTTTAATTGATTAATTATGGATTTTTCACCCTGAAAAGCCATCAACAGCAGCACCATGTTATCTATAGCACGTTCTGTATCTCGGTCAGAAAATTCATTCCCATGAGCCCAGTTATTCCTAAGTTGGATTAACTCAAATATTATCCCCTTATGTTGATTATCAACATTTTCATTGTTTTTAAAAATACTATCCCATTTATTCGATATAACTTGCAGTAATGCTCCGATATCTTGAGATAGCCTCTCCTCCAATTCTCGCTTTTTCATGTTTTTGTATTTGGTGATATATTTTTGAGCTTCCTCCTGCCATTGGTCTGAATATTTGTTTTTCATTTCCTGTTTAAACGGAGGATATAAGCCCTCAGCTAATAACTCTAAAGCGTCCCCAATTCTTTCTTTATTGCTAATCATCATTTGCTATCTAATAATTAATTAGCGACTATTATAGCTAATCTTCCTAAACAGACTATTGATATAGCTGGCTATTCATAATTTCTGATAATCTACAATCCCCAAGGTATTGGATTTTCAAAAGACTGTTAAGAATTATTACAGATTTATGGAAAATTGCTCGCAAAAAGTTGACGAGATTCTGGGGGTTATGATAACATCAAATAAATCGCATCCAATGGCTTACTCTGTCTTTTTGCAAAAATATAGCCTACAACCCCGATTATATCGCGATTAACATTATTCTCTCACGAAAATATTAAACTGGCGATGCACGAGTTTTCTGGCCACAAGCGATCGCCTTTTTTATGCCTATTGACAAAAACGCCACTTTGTGCATTGTTCATTGTTGATGATTCACTGGTATTCTGGGTGATGTGGATGGTCAGAGTCAAAAATCAAAATATGAGACTTGAGGAAGCGGTTGAATTTGCCGAAAACCCGGAGCCCCGGTGTCCCTGTGTGTTATTGCTAGACACATCAGCATCTATGCAGGGAGAACCCCTAGATGGTCTCAATGTTGGATTAATGACTTTTAGGGAAAACCTCATCAAAGACGAACTCGCCAAAAAACGGGTTGAGATTGCCGTCATCACCTTTGATAACCAGGTAAAAATCATCCAGGATTTTGTCACAGCCGATCGCTTTGAGCCCCCCATGCTAACCGCCCAGGGTCAAACCTATATGGGAACAGCCATAGGCGAAGCCTTAGACATGATTGCCAGTCGCAAAGCCGAGTATCGCAATAATGGCATTACCTACTATCGTCCTTGGGTGTTCATGATTACCGACGGCGAACCCCAGGGAGAAAGCGATCGCATCACAGAACAAGCCATTAAACGCATTCGAGACGAGGAAGCCAACAAACAGGTCGCATTCTTTGCAGTAGGCGTAGAAGGTGCCAATATGGAGCGCTTAGGAGAGATTGCCGAACGAACCCCCCTGAAACTGAAAGGGTTAGATTTTCGGGAAATGTTCATTTGGCTATCGGCCAGTATGCAAACAGTTTCTCACTCCAAAGTCGATGAACAGGTAGCCCTACCACCGCCAGGATGGGGAACTGTCTAGCCAAAAACTGATGCGATCGCAGACCTTTTACCATGAACCCAAATTCTGCCTACTGGCAAATTATCTCAGCCTCCGTGGCTGGAAGCAGTCACGAAAAGCAAGCCCTTCCCTGTCAAGACGCTCATATTTATCGGGAGATTGACCCCCATCAATTCATTGTAGCCGTAGCCGATGGTGCCGGTTCAGCTTCCCTTGCTGATGTCGGAGCGCAACTAGCAGTTAAAACCGCCACCCAATTAATCGAAGAGTATCTATCCTCCGTTGAGGATACCGCCACCGTGGACTGGAATACTCAATTGTTAGCCGTCGTTAACCAAACCAAACAGGCGATCGAAGCCGAAGCCGACCACAGGGATATATTGGCGCGGGAACTAGCAACCACATTGATTTTAGGGGTAATTACCGATTCTACCATTGCTATAGTTCAGATAGGCGATGGCGCGGTCGTAGTTGAAGATCAACAGGGAACTTTAATGGCTTTAACTATTCCCGCCAGTGGCGAATATTTAAACGAAACTACCTTTCTGGTTTCCCCCAATGCTTTAGAATCTGCTCAAATTCATGTATGGTCTGGAATGCCTAAGTATCTGGCTATATTTTCCGATGGTTTACAAATGTTAGGATTAAAAATGCCGGAAGGTAAACCACACCCTCCATTTTTTTCGCCCTTATTTAGATTTGTGGAAACTATCGGCGATCGCACAGAAGCCGAACAACAGTTAATTTCATTTTTGCGATCGCCTAGGGTCAATCAGCGCACCGATGATGATTTAACCCTCATTTTAGCTGCCAAAATGCCATCCTCAGCCACATAAATACTACTATACACTTGTAAAGTAGTAACTATCTATCGGAACCCCAACAGCTATAATATACCCAATAGTGCGAGACGTTCAGGCATGAAATAGGGTTGCAATACCCGAAATAACCGCCTGGTGGGGACTTCAACCCCTTGGTTGAATATAAGGAGCGCACTCCTGACCATCCTCATAACTGTTTATATGTCCCAACGATTAGTATCCTACGATACAAATCAAGGCAGGGAACCCAAGGTCAAAACGAACTAACCCATACAAATTCCTTATAGGAAGCCCAAAAATGGATAAGTAAAAGTTAGGAAATCAGGGTAACGGCGATAGCCACCCCCAGTT
>NZ_JARPLC010000039.1:31062-40972 GCF_032350395.1 Limnospira sp. PMC 289.06 | reverse complement strand
CATGGCGATCGCTGTGCTGTGGTGCGTCAGGCGCAAATTGTCCGGTGAGGATTCAGAGAGTCCGCTTCTGACGCACCCTACGGATTATATTAATAGGTGGTGCGTCAGGCGCAAATTGTCCGGTGAGGATTCAGAGAGTCCGCTTCTGACGCACCCTACGGATTATATTAATAGGTGGTGCGTCAGGCGCAAATTCCGGTGAGGATTCAGAGAGTCCGCTTCTGACGCACCCTACGGATTATATGATTAAGCTGTGGTGCGTCAGGCGCAAATTGTCCGGTGAGGATTCAGAGAGTCCGCTTCTGACGCACCCTACCCAGTCCGCTGGCTATAGGGGCGTGGAACATAGGCTGAAAAGGGATATAGACAAAATCAGTAACAAAGAATACAATGGAGGGTGAGACCCCCCATAATAATTGACATGGAACGTAGAAATGGAACAGAAATAGAACATAAATGATCCGAAACGCTCCAATGTTCCTCTGTAATTTCTAACTGTGCCAACTAGATGCAATTAACCGGAGTATCGCGAATTGTGAATAACCAGTCCACACAATCTTTTTCATCCCAGGAGGCGGCATCAGTTAGCAATGGCTATAATTGTAGCTATAATTCTATGTATAGTGCAGCAGTTCCAGGGAGATCAGGAGATATACTATTTAATCAACTGATGGCATCAATGCCGACAGCGATCGCTATGGTCGATCGCCAAATGCGTTATGTGGCTATATCCCAGCCATGGCAAGACCACTATAGTGATAGTCAAATTTCCGAGAATTTACTGGGTGTATGCCATGATCAGCTATTTCCCAACTTATCAGATCGCTGGCATGAAAACGCGGAGGCATCCTTAGCAGGAACCTTAGACATTTGGGAATTAGAAACCTGTCTGAGCCTGAGTGATGGCAGTATAGAATGGGTGAAATGGGTTGTCAAGCCTTGGAAAACGGAAACCGGGGCGATCGCTGGTTTAATCCTGTCGTTAGAAGCCATTACAGAATCGAAACAGTTAAAAGATACCCTACAACTGACCCAATTAGCCATGGATAGGGCGGCGGATGCGGTATTGTGGATTACCCTTGATGGTAGGTTATGCTATGTTAACGACACCGCCTGTAGGCTATTAGGCTATTCCCGGGCGGAATTACTCAAACTGAAAATCTACGATATTGACCCTGACCTATCCCCAACTATCTGGTCTGTCCAGTGCGAGGATATTCGCCATAAAGGTTCGCTAACTTTTGAATCACGCCATAGTTGTCGCCATGGCATAATTTGTCCTGTGGAAGTGAATGTTAACTATTTGGAGGTTAAACCCTCAGATATTAATATTAAAGTTAATACTGCCATACAAACAGGCGATCGCCATTCTCCCACCTTACCACTACTCTGTTGGTTTGCTAGAGATATCTCCGAACGTCAAGCGGCTTCCTCAGTCATTACCGAGTCGCGCGACCAACTCGAAGCTGTTTTGAATGCGGTACCAGGGTTAGTGTCTTGGGTAAGTTCAGACCTAAGATATTTAGGGGTTAATCAACACCTAGCTAATGCTTATGGTGTACCCACCCATCAATTCATCGGTAAAGAGGTAGGTTTTCTGCAAACCAGCCCAGAATTCAATCAATTTGTCTATGCTTTTTTTGATAGCAATAACTGGACAAGTTCGCGGGAAATTATTGCTAATGTTAAGGGTGAACCACGCACCTATTTAATTGTAGCTCAAAAATATCATCGAGGCGCGGCGGCGGTATTTGTTGGGTTAGATATTACCGAACGCCGTAATATGGAAATTGCACTGCGCCTAAGTGAGGAACAGGAAACTCGCCGCCGTAGCGAGTTAGAAGCGGCTTTAGTACAGTTACAACGCACCCAAACCCAATTGGTGCAAACTGAAAAAATGTCTTCTCTGGGACAATTAGTGGCGGGAATTGCTCATGAAATTAATAATCCGGTTAATTTCATTTTTGGGAATCTGGGTCATGGATATAAGTATATTGAGGATCTACTGAGATTGGTAGATTTATATAAACAGTATTATCCAGAAACCCCGCCAGAAATTGAGGAAGAAATGGAGGAGATAGGTTATGATTTTATTAAAATAGATTTACCGAAGATGTTTGAATCTATGCAGGTGGGAGCGGAACGCATTAGGGACGTGGTGCGATCGCTGCGTGTATTTACCCGCCTAGATGAAGCCCAAATGAAGGCGGCGAATATTCATGAGGGCTTAGATAGTACCTTGCTGATTTTGCAAAATCGCCTACAGGCTAAGGGAGGGCGAGGGAGTATAAAACTGGTAAAAACCTATGGAGATTTACCGTTAATCGAGTGTTATCCCGGACAATTAAATCAGGTATTTATGAATCTGATCACCTACCATATAGATCGGCTAGAAATGGCGATGGTAGGAAGCGATCGCATAGCTCATCCTACCCTGTCAGTAACCACTACTATAGTGGAGTCGAAAGACAAAAAAGGGGTGATGATTTCCATAGCTGATAATGGTCTGAGTTTAAGCCCAGAGGACTTTCAACAGGTATTTGAACCATTACTAGCCACGCCTACCTGTGGTCAAAGAACCGCCCTAGGATTGTCTATAGCCCATCACCTAGTGCTTGAAAAGCATGGTGGTGAAATCGCTTGTGTTTCCCCACCCCAAGGCGGCTTGGAGTTCAGAATATATATACCGCTAAAGTGCAACTAGAGAACTTGGTGGGTGTAGGCGTGTTGCTTAACGTTATCTTCCGTGCTAACAATTCGTTCAGAATTAAGTAGGCGTTTGCGTTCGGTGGAAAAGTTCAATTTCTCGAAGGTAGTTCCGACTGGAATATGAGACTTAGCCACCTCACGGCGTTTGTAGGTACGCGCGGCGGCGATGGTACGTTCTCTAAAGTCGTCGCAAAGTTGAGTGTCTGGGCTGAAGGCTTGAGGAAGTGTAACAGACTCATCGGTGAGTAAGGTTCCCAGGGTCACAGCAGAGGCGATTTTATAGGAGGTAGGAATACCCTTGATAATAGCTTCTAAGGCGGCTGAGGGGATGGGTTCGGCGATAGTAACAGGTTGGACTTCCCCATCTTCTTTAATAAAGCAGTGGGCTAAACCAATGACAATGTAATCATCACCTGTCAAATCAGGAGCATCGGAAAGTGTAGTTGCAGAAGTCATAATTATTTGGGGATAAATTTAGCAACAGCTATAGAATATTTTGCCACAAAAGCGGCAAAGGACAATTCAGGTTAGCTATTCCCTAATGCTATCAGCGATTTGGTGATAACCTTGAGCGATCGCCAACTTACCCCGTAATAAGCCAATACTAGCCCCAGGACAAATCCATTGTAACGTTTCCGGCGTAAATCTATCCAATAGAACCCCCACACTGCGAAGTTGTCTCGACCAGTGAAAAGTTTTAGCAGTTCGCAGGGGGACAGGCTTACCCTTAGCATCAGGTAACAGATGGCGACCTGAAAACAATATCCCCCCATACTGGGAAGTATAAACACAGGAGGAACCGGGAGAATGTCCAGGAGTCCAAATCACCGTCATTTCAGGAGTTAGGGAAAATTCCCTTTCAAAAGATATGACCTCAGCTTCTGGTAACAGATAGGTTTCCTGTTCTTGGCACAAAATTCGACAGCCAGTGGCTTTCTGAATTTCCCTAGCCTTACCCATAGCGCCGCGATGGGTGATCACTAACCATTGTAGGCTCCCCTGTTCCTGGATAAACCTTTGCTCAGTTTCTGTCCAAGGGGGAGCATCGATCAAGATATTACCTGAATTTTCTACAATAAGGTAAGCTGTCCCACCTAGAGTATCTCGGTTTGGTGAAAATCCATAAATTGTTTCAAAAATAGGTTTCGGTGGTTTGGTTGTAGACTGCTGTTGGACCATTACGCTGTTTGGTGTTGCTATGGGCTATTTTTGAATCTCAACGAGTTATCGGTAAACTATACCAGATCCTCTTTTATGGTTTCCCTGATTCCCGGTTACGGTGTTCCCTGCGATCAAAATATCATTATGGTTTTATTACTACTAATTCTAGGACTTGTTACTTATTTAGTTTTGCGCCAAAGTGTCACCCGCATTACCAGGACTCCGGTTTGGATATTGTGGTTGGTGATGATGGCACCTGCTTTTATCTGGAGTGGCTGGGTGATAATTTATGGCAAACAGGCCCCGATTCCGGCTTTACTGGTGATTATTCCATTTATTGTCTGTCCTTGTCTATATTGGATTTTGGTGCATATTGGTCGGCAATATCCTACCCCAGAAGATGCCGGAAGTGAAACAGATTCGTCTGTGTCAGAAACTACCAAAACTCCAGAACCTGTGTCACCTATCAGCCAGAGTGAGGAGACTAAATTAAGGGCTTGTTTCCCTTGGTCTGTGTTTCCGTTGCATGATGTGGAATATCGACCCCAGGCGGTGATTTGTCGGGGTCAATTGCGATCGCAACCTGATATAGCTTATCAAACGGTACGAGAGAAAATTGAGGCAAATTTTGGCGATCGCTTTTTGGTAATATTTCAACGAGATTTATCTGATAAACCCCTATTCGCCCTAGTCCCAAATCCCCAACGTCACCCCGACGGGACTCCCAAATCTGATCAAGACCTGCTGAGTCAGCCTCTGTTAGCCTTGGCGCTCATGGTGATTACTCTGTTTACCACTACTGTCGCGGGAAGCACAATTATGGGAATATCAAATCAGGATTGGCAGGATGATCCTTCCCTATTGTTGACCGGGTTTCCCTATGCTGTCGCTTTAATGGCGATTTTGGGGGTTCATGAGTTATGCCACTATTTGACCGCTAGATACCATCAGATTCAGGTCACCCCCCCCTATTTTATTCCAGTTCCCTTTTTTCTCGGAACTGTTGGCGCTTTTATTCAAACGCGATCGCCATATCCCCACCGCCGCGCTTTATTTGATGTCAGTGTCGCTGGTCCCTGGGCTGGTTTACTGGTGACTATTCCTTTATTATTCTGGGGATTTGCTCATTCGGAAGTCGTCGATATTGTGCCTGATAAGTCGGGAATTTTGACCTTTAATGCCCTTAATCCTAGGTTTTCGATGTTTTTAACTATCTTGGCAAAACTCGCTTTAGGAGATGCTTTAAGCCGGGGTATGGCTATCAATTTACACCCGGTGGCGATCGCTGGATATATAGGCTTAGTGATTTCCGCTTTTAATTTACTTCCTATTGGTCAATTAGATGGAGGCCACATGGTCCATGCTATGTTTGGTCAGCGCCTGAGTCTGATTATTGGTCAAATTACCCGCTTTTTGATGTTATTCGTGGCTTTAATTCAGTCGGAATTTATGATTTTAGCCATCCTGCTATTCTTTTTACCCCTTAATCATGAACCAGCCCTTAATGATGTTAGTGAAGTTGATGAGATCCGAGATATAATCGGATTGATTACTTTGGCAGTTTTACTAACCATTATTTTACCTATGCCTCGCCTATTGACTCAACAACTGTTTAACTAACACCAACCACAATGATCAGTTTCTTAGTTATTAACCCCATCTCTCATGGGCTTGGTCATTGGGTTTTGGCTATATCTAACTGTTTACTATTGACTGTTGACTTTTGACACATTGTAATCACCCGATCGCATTACCTAAAATGGTGAGGGCAGATGTCAACTTATGTCTTATCATCAAGATGGATGGAAAAAATTAAGCAAACTGACAGCATCCAGAGATTTAAGCCCAATAATTCCTGGTGTTAGATGATGCCAAATTTACGGTTAGTGTGATTTAAAAACGTGGGTCAGAAACCCACAGGATTTCCTCTACTTAGATGGTTAATTCGTGAATTGCTAAGGAGTGAAAAAAGATGTTAAAACTAAGTCAATGGAAGAGTTTAATGGTCGTAGCTACCTGTGCGATCGCTTCTCCCTTATGGTTTGCTAATCAAGGGATAGCCCAGTCTGGGTCAGTGTTTAATCAAAATATTTCTGAACAATATATAGCTATGAATCACCCCATTGCAGATAGTAGCTGGAAACTCTCATTCTGGAGTCAAGCTGATAGGTTAGTTGATGTGGTTTCTGGTAGTGAAATCACCCTAGCTTTTGACCAAAATGGAGTTAGTGGTTCGGCGGGATGTAATCGTTTAATGGCAGGCTATAAAGTCCATGATAATCGCCTAGAAATTAGTGGGGTAGGTGGCACGAGAATGGCTTGCGAAGAACCCTTAATGAGCCAAGAGTTCCAATTTGTGAAAGCCTTAGAAGGTGTGCAAGAGTTTCGGGTAAATGGTGATAATTTAATCATGAATTACCAAAATGATTCAGGGTCGGGTTTTATGGTGTTTACCAAGCATGAGCAAGCCAGTTTGGACTCAATGTTAAATAAGCCGTGGCGGTTGTTATTTTGGACAAAATCTGACTCTATGATTGATGTCGTCGCCCATAGTGAAGTTACCTTGGAGTTTGCCGAAAATCGCATCTCTGGAACTGGTGGTTGTAATCGTTTAATCGGTGGTTATGAGGTGAAAGACCAGCAATTAGAAATTACCACCTTAGCCTCAACTTCCATGGCTTGTGAACCAGAGTTAATGACTCAAGAATCGCAGTTTATGCAGGCTTTAGAGGGGGTGCAAGAGTTTCGGACTAATGGTAATAATTTGGTGATGACCTTCCAAAACGCATCAGGTTCAGGTATCATGGTATTTGAGCATGATAATTGAGTAGGGATAATTGATAATTAGGCGGTTAATTTGACATCAACCGCCACCAAGAAACCTGGTTGATCCGTTAGCAATTATTTTGCTACGGTAAAGTTCTTGGCTGAGTAAGGCCTAAAAATTGGGGACGGGTTGATCAACCCTTTCCCTAGCCCTTAGTCCCCGTTTCAGCAAAATTACGGCTATCCTTACTACATTATTGCTAGAGTAGCGATAGAGTAAGGATAGGCAAAATACATAAAAGTTTACAAATCTTGGTGGTGTGATGTTCCTCCTGCACGGACCAAAAGCACACCCCAGGGTTAGGTAAGTACAATAGCTCGACGGGAAAAGCACAAAATGTTTGAATATTTTTCAGATAAAGCGATCAAGGCCGTGATGCTCTCTCAGGAAGAGGCACGACGTTTAGGACATAACTTCGTTGGGACTGAACAACTGCTACTGGGTATTATTGGGGAAGGAACCAGTATCGCCGCCAAGGTACTCTCAGACCAAAACCTAAACTTGGATAATACCCGCCGGGAGATTGAATCTATTATTGGGCGCGGTTCTGGTTTTATGCCACCAGAAATTCCGTTTACACCTCGCGCTAAGAGGGTGTTTGAGGCGGCGATGAAAGAGGCTAGGCAGTTGGGCAATAATTATATTGCGCCAGAACATATATTGCTAGGGCTGTTGCAAGATGAAGAAGGTGTAGCAGCCAAGGTTCTGGAAAACTTAGGTATTGAGCGCCGACAATTACGCACAGAACTGATTAAGAATTTAGGGGAGGAAGTCCCCGCCTCAGCCGGGGGAACCTCCCGCAGTTCGGGGCGCAAAACGGCTACCCTCGATGAGTTTTCGACTAACTTGACTCAGTTAGCAGCTCAAGGAAAGCTAGATCCTATCGTAGGACGCGATCGCGAAATAGAACGGGTGATTCAAATACTTGGTCGCCGTACTAAAAACAACCCAGTGCTAATTGGTGAACCGGGGGTTGGTAAAACAGCGATCGCAGAAGGACTGGCTCAACGTATTATTAACGGCAATGTGCCGGAACTTCTGGAAAATCGCCAAGTGGTGAGCCTGGAAATGGGAACTCTGGTGGCGGGAACCCGCTTCCGGGGAGAGTTTGAAGAACGACTCAAAAAAATTGTTCAGGAAATTAAAGCCAGTGGCAATATTATCCTATTAATTGATGAGATCCATACCCTGGTGGGAGCGGGAGCTATTGAGGGAACTATGGATGCTGCTAATATGCTTAAACCGGCTTTAGCACGGGGAGAATTGCAGTGTATCGGCGCAACGACTCTGGATGAATACCGCAAGTATATTGAGCGTGATGCTGCCTTAGAACGCCGATTTCAGCCGGTAATGGTGGGAGAACCTAGCGTTGAGGAAACTATCGAGATTCTATTTGGGTTGCGGTCGGCTTATGAACAACACCACCGCTTGACTATTTCTGATGAGGCGGTTTTGGCGGCGGCGAAACTATCTCACCGCTATATCAGCGATCGCTTTCTTCCTGATAAGGCGATCGATTTAATTGATGAAGCTGGCTCGCGAGTGAGGGTGATGCACTCTAAGTTACCCCCAGAAGTGCGAGATCTGAAAGTGGAACTGTCGGACATTGTTAAACAAAAAGATGCGGCTGTTCAAGCTCAGGATTTTGAGAAGGCTGGAGAATTGCGCGATCGTGAATTGCAATGCAAAGACCAAATTGAAGCTGCTTCTCAAGTGGAAACTAGCATCAAAACTAACTTAATTGTTACCGAAGAGGATATCGCTGATGTTCTCTCGGCTTGGACGGGAATTCCGGTCACTAAAATGACTGAATCTGAGTCCTATAAACTGATGCACATGGAAGATACCCTACATCAGCGCCTGATCGGTCAACATGAGGCTGTTAGCGCCGTTTCCCGCGCTATTCGTCGCGCCAGGGTGGGACTGAAAAACCCCAACCGACCGATCGCCAGCTTTATCTTTTCCGGTCCAACCGGGGTGGGGAAAACCGAACTAACTAAGGCTTTGGCTTATTACTTTTTTGGTTCCGTGGAAGCGATGATCCGTTTGGATATGTCGGAGTTTATGGAACGCCACACAGTTTCTAAGCTGATTGGTTCCCCTCCCGGTTTTGTTGGCTATGATGAGGGTGGACAACTGACGGAGGCGGTGCGTCGTCGTCCCTATACGGTGATTCTGTTTGACGAAATCGAAAAGGCTCACCCGGATGTCTTTAATATGCTATTGCAGATTTTGGAGGATGGACGACTTACTGATGCTAAAGGTCGCACTGTCAGTTTCAAAAATACTCTGATTATCATGACCTCGAATATCGGATCGAAGGTGATTGAAAAGGGTGGCGGCGGTCTCGGTTTTGAGTTTGAGGAATCACCGGAAGATGCTCAATATACTCGAATTCGCAATTTGGTTAATGAGGAGTTGAAACAGTATTTCCGACCGGAGTTTATTAACCGTCTTGATGAGATTATTGTCTTCCGTAAGTTGACGAAAGATGAGGTTAAACAGATTGCTGATATCCTGTTGGAGGAAGTGTTTGCTCGTTTGCGGGATAAGGAGATTGTCTTGGAAGTGAGCGATCGCTTTAAAGATCATATTGTTGAGGTGGGATATGATCCTAATTATGGCGCTCGTCCCCTCCGTCGTGCGATTATGAACCTCTTAGAAGATGTCCTGGCGGAAACTATGCTATCGGGTACACTTAAACCAGGTGATCAGGCTTTGGTAGACTTGGATGATGATGGACAGGTCAAAGTGATCACGGGTGAAGAACGTCTGCGTCGGCTTCCTGAATATGCCACCACTAACGGCTAAGTAGTTGATCTTGGGAGACGAGGAATAATCCCTCGTCTCTTATTTAGCCATGGTTTTTATAGATTTTTCGGCGTTTAAATAATGCGATCGTGATCAGATTTACAGAGGCGATCAAATTTCCACACAATCTTTGATTCCGACTTTCCTCTATCTCTTGTGATCTGGGTGTTTCCCATTCTTTCCCTAGACAATTTTACCGATTGAGCGTCCCCTAATATCCATCGGTACAATCAAATACCTCAACCCCTCTAATCCAATTAGGGCAGACATTGCTATACTAAATAATAGCATATCAACCTCAAAATAGGCAACATATTCATTCTAACTTTCCACATCTGATTTTAGCCAACCCACCCCAAGGAGGCGACATGGTTACAGAGATTAAAACCACTCCCAAAACCC